>JAATGU010000018.1 GCA_015654535.1 Bacteroidales bacterium | reverse complement strand
CTTGTAACCCTCTATTGTTTTTGTGTATAGTTCGGATGCTTTCATCTTTTTTCTTTTTGGAAGACAAAGATAAAAAGCTAAATCATCTCGGACAAGATGGTATCGCGGAGACGCTTACTTTGCACTTTATAAATTGACTCACCCCTAAATATTAAAAGTCGTTTCTACTTTTTCTTTTTCAAATATTAGTATGTTTTTGTACAAAAGAATACATTGTTCTGTATAGAATATATTATTATCTTGTACAAAAGAATCTATTGTTTTGTACAAAGAAGCTCTATTTTGTATAATGTTGCTGTAGGAGATAAAAATAGAAAGAGATGAGATTCCCTAAACAATTTTTTTATGGGAGATTGATGGGACATGAATGGGAGATAGAAGAGCCTTTATATAGATTTTTCAGCTGAAAACCAATACATTAATTAAAACTGCTGGGAGATGGGAGATTAATTAATGAACGCATCCGAACTTTACATGATCACCATAGCGATTATAAGCAAGTACTTAAAGATGCACTATGTGAGTTAGGGATAGATTGTGGTTGTTTTTTTATTATAGATATTTGACATTTAAGTAATATTTTTTGTGGATATTGAGAATTATTTATACTTTTGGTGATCAATTAAAAGTTCTATAGATAAAATTGTGGAATAGCCTTTAATACAAAACAATATACATAAGCTATGAAAAAAAACATTTTATTGTTATTATTTTCTCTTTTGAGTATTACAATATTGGCTCAAAACAAAGAAGATGCTGAGAAATTTGTTAATGAAGGCATTGCCAGCCACGACAAAGGTGACTATTTAGATGCGATTTCAAAATATGATAGGGCTTTAGAGCTTGATACATATAATTTTTTAGCATTATCTGAGAAGGCTCTCACTTTGGTGGCATTGGAAAGATATGATGAGTCTATACAAATTTGTCAAAAAGTGATTAAAAAATATATTGAAAAAAAAGATCTAAAAACAGTTTATGTTACATATGGAAATGCATTGGACGGATTAGGGCAATCCGACAAGGCTATTAATATTTATGATGAAGGGATAAGGCTATTCCCGGATTTCTATAGTTTGTATTTCAATAAAGGAATTACGCTTACTAGACTAAAGAAGTACGATGAGGCTATTTTAAGTTTTCAACAATCGGTCAGATTTAATCCCGAACATGTAAGGTCTCATATTCTCTTGGCTCGAATCTTGTCTGCTAAAAATGAACGAATACCTTCTATTTTGGCAAACTGTCGTTCATTAGTTCTCGAGCCTAAAAGTAGCAGGGCGAAAGAGAATCTGACACTCCTGCAAGAGACCATAAAAAGGAATGTAAACAGGACTGCAAATGGAACAATTAATATAAATATTTCTCAAAATATGCTCCCCGATACGTTGGCAAATACTAAATCTAAAGAAAATGACTTTTCAACAACAGATCTTATATTGTCTATGGATGCTGCGCTTGATTACGATGAAAAGAATAACAACAAAACGGAAGTGGAACAGTTTATTAGAAAATTAAATACTATTTGTGCCTCGCTAAAAGAAATTCAGCATAAAAATTATGGCTTTTATTGGGATTACTATGTACCCTATTTTATAGAGATAAAAGACAAAGGATTGGTTGAAACTTTTGCTTATATTGCCTTTTCGTCATCAGCTAATTCTGATGTCTCAGCATGGCTTAAATCTCATCAAGATACAATTGATCAGTTTTACGCATGGTCGAAATCCTTTAAATGGAAAATAAGCTGAGAATTATTTAAAATTACGGTCACTAACAATAACATAAAATAGAACAGATGATGCGTAAGTGATTTCATAAATGAACTATCAATATTATAAACAGTGATAGTTTTTTATATTCAATTCTTAATTAAAGTTATATTCCTTTTTCTTCTTCAAAAAAAAGAAAAGATCACACTTTTTTTGCATCGGTTATTTGTTTTCCATTCAGATCGTTTTATAGGTGAAGTATTTTTAATAAATGAATAATCGAAATGAAGATGATTAAAAAAAGAAAATTTGGGAACTCGGAATTATTTGTGTCACCTATTGCTTTGGGTGGCAATGTGTTCGGGTGGACGGTGAATGAACAAGAATCTTTTAAACTCTTGGATACATGGGCTGGAGCGGGCTTTAATTTTATAGATACGGCGGATGTGTATTCTGCATGGGTGCCTGGCAATAAAGGTGGAGAGTCAGAAACCATTATCGGTAAATGGCTTAAAAGCCGGGGCAAAAGAGATCAGATTATTCTCACCACTAAGGTGGGAAGTGACATGGGAAATGGTAAAAAGGGACTTCGGGCTGCTTATGTGAAGCAAGCGGTGGAGGATTCTCTGAAAAGATTGCAGACAGATTATATTGATCTTTATCTGTCTCATTTTGATGATCCCGCTACTCCTGTTGAAGAAACAATGGAGGCTTTTCATGAACTTGTAAAAGCGGGAAAAGTCCGCTATGTGGGTGCGTCCAATCTAAGTGCTGCCCGTATAAAAGCTTCTAATGAATTTGCGCATGAAAATAGTTTGTCTCCGTATATCAGTTTGCAACCTTTATATAATTTGTATGAACGTGAAGGATTTGAAAAAGAATACCTCCCGCTGGTAAAAGAAGAAGGTTTGGCTGTTCACAGTTACTACGCCTTGGCCAGTGGTTTTCTCTCCGGTAAATATAGAAGCGAAGCCGATCTGCATCAGAGCAAAAGAGGACAAGGAATAAAGAAATATCTGAATGAAAGAGGGTTTGAAATTCTGAAGGCATTGGATGCTATTGCCGAAGAAAAGCTTGTTACCCAGGCACAGGTGGCCATTGCCTGGCTGCTTCATAAGATGTATATCACCTCACCGATAGCAAGTGCCACAAATGAACATCAACTGAAAGATTTGTTAGCTGCCGCCTCTTTAGAGTTAACTGATAAAGAGATGGATCTGCTTGAGGCTGCCAGTAGTTATTAATGGAAATAAAATAATTAATACGTTATAATCGGTTAAGCATACCTGTTTATCCTCTTAAATGTGCTTAATAAATAAGAGTCATCTTTGTATTATTCAAAAAGATAGTGTATTTTTGAGCGTTAAGAACAAAATGAATTAATTGAACGATACGATGAAAAGAATATTGATGACACTTGCTTTAACAGGAATCTTTATTTGCGGGGTAACACAGACCACTTATGCACAGGATGATCAGACTTCTGCCAATGAGCAAAGCCCAACTGCTGCGGATGCTACAACTCCGGTAGCAAAGGAGAGTGTCAGTGTGAAGCTAAAGGAAAAGTTTGTGGAAGGCAATCCTTTTTATATGGGTTTGGTGGCTTTTTCTTTGGTTATAGGTTTGTCTTTCTGTATCGAACGAATTATTTATCTGAACCTGTCGGAAATTAATACTCAACGATTACTCGAAGACGTGGAACTGGCACTTGAAAAAGGAAATGTGGATGCGGCAAAAGAGATTTGTCGCAATACCCGTGGTCCTGTGGCTTCCGTTTGTTATGAAGGGCTGATGCGGATAGAGTTAGGCTCGGATGCCGTGGAAAAAGCAATTACCTCTGGTGGAGGTGTGCAGTTGGGACTATTAGAGAAAGGATGTTCCTGGATTTCCTTGTTCATTAAGATTTCTCCCGCTTTGGGATTTTTGGGAACGGTGGTTGGAATGATTCAAGCGTTTGATAGTGTTCAGGTAGAAGGTAATATATCTCCGGCAGTTATTGCAGGAGGAATGAAAGTAGCTCTGCTCACCACTGTTTTTGGTCTCATTGCAGCGGTTATCTTGCAAGTGTTCTATAACTATATTCTCACAAAGATTGAATCTCTCACTCATGAAATGGAAGATGCATCGAATACGCTGATTAATTTCGTGATTAAGTATAATTTAAAATATAGACAGTAAAGTGAGGAGGGAGAGATGAAACCGGCTAAATTTTCTAAATACATTCTTTGTATATTGCTGTTGATTTCTACGGTGATAGGAGGATTTTTCTTTTTTGGCGGTAAGGTTCTTTCTGTGGGCAATGCACAGATTCCCATTTACAGCGACTTATTTCTTTATCTGCTTGTTGCGTTGGTTGGCGGGGCATTGGCGGTCGCCGTTTTTGCCTTAATAGCCAGATTGGCGGAACGCTTTCGTCGTTCTCCCAAGGAAGCTGTACGTTCGGTTATCGGATTTTTTATTCTAGCTTTTATATTGTTTTTTTGTTGGCTTTGCGGCAGTGGAACTCTGCTTCACTTACAAGGCTATAGCGGGGTTTATAACACGCCTTGTTGGTTGAGGCTCACGGATATGTTTCTTTATAGCACCTATTTTCTTATGGGTGTGGCCGTCCTTTTAATTGTTGGCTTTTACGTTGCCCGGAAAATAAGATAATAATGAAAAGATTCCATCGAAACATTCCCGAAGTAGATTCAAGTTCGGCAACAGCAATCGTTTTTCTGCTGCTTATCTTTTTTATTGCCATTACTTCCACGAATGCGGATGAAGGATTAGAGAGACGTCTTCCGCCGCCTATCGGTAAATATACTCCGATAAAAGTGGCTCCGCGTAACATACTAAACGTTTGTTTGACCGATCGTGATGAACTGATCTGTGGAAATCAAACGGTGGGTATTGGTGAGCTTCGTTATCTCACGAAGCTATTTATTGCTAATCCTAAAAATGACGTTAAACTTCCCGAGAAGATAAATAAAGAAATACCTTCCTTTGGTAAAGTAGCGGTTACAGCGAGGCATGTAATCTCTGTTCAATGTGGAAGATTAACAACTTATCAGGCATACATTGATGTTCAAAATGAATTGATTGCCGCTTATAATGAACTTCGTGAAGCATTGGCAGAAAAAAAATGGCGACGCAAATACGCACAACTTACGGACGAACAGCAGAGTGCTGTTTGTGCTTACTATCCTATGTGCATCTCTGAGGCTGAACCCCAAAGTGAAGGAGGAAAGAAATGAAAAGACGATTTGTAAGCCGTGAAAAATTGGAACTGCCTAAGTTGAGTTTGCTTGCTTTGCCCAATGTTATTCTTATTTTGCTTTTCTTTTTCGTGATGCTCACTCATGTGAGAAACGATCAAGTTCGGGTGGGAAAGGTAAAAGCTCCGCAGGCAACAGAGCTTTCAAAAATGAATAGAGGGGCAATCGTTACCACTATTTACATCGGTAAACCGGATGGAAAAAAAGGAACTATTCCTCATATTCAGTTAAATGATCAGATGCTTACGGTTGTTGGTGTGGAAAAACAGATGAAGCAGGCTCGTGCTGCGCTCAAGGCGGATCAACAATCTTTGATGACTGTACTGCTGAAAGTGGATAAAGATACTCCGATGGGGATTGTTTCGGATGTGAAACAGGCACTGCGTAGGGCAAATGTGCTCAATATAGTTTATTCAGCTTGTCCTGAGCAATAATTTTTTTATTCTTCTATGTGGTAAACTTCTTTATATAAAATAGTTTTTATCCGGTCAAAGTCCGTTTCGCAATTCAGTTTTCCTTGAGCCATGAGCAACATTGGCAGATAGTGATCACTTTTGCGGTAAGGTGGCTGCTGATATTCTTCTTCCCATAGCTGAAAGCCTTGACGTTGGTAAAATTTTATCCGGCGTCTGCTCATTTCATCTTTCGGTAATTCTACTTCCAACACAATAGGGCGTTGTATCTTTTCCTTTAATGCATTTAGTACTTTTTGCCCATATCCAAAGTTTCTCTTCTTATTGTCAATGGCAAAATGTTCCACATAAACAAAATCATCAAAGTCCCAGTAAGAAAGGAAACCGATTGATTCATCTTTATTTAGCAATATATTGTGATGAAAACGGCTGTTATGGTCGGTATATTCTCGTTGCAAAAGAAGTTCTCTGCGTTCTTCTCTTGGGAAAGAAGCCTTGAGAAGATCTTCTACAAAACAATAAGCTTTTATGTCAGTGGTACGAATACACTGAATTGAGATCATTAAAAAGACAATTAAGGTAAGGTATAGAAATCAATTAATCTTCTGATTGCCCTTTGGCATACCGGACAAAAAGTGGGATAAGTATTTGTCTTCATCCGGCAATCTTCCGCTCCCCGGAAAACACCTTTAAAAGAATAACCTCCACCTTCAATAAGTTTAGCCGTACCATTGTCGACCAGGTCTTTCCACTTTGCCGGAAAGTTTATCTGTGTGGTAATGTTTGGTTCCCAAGGTTCCACACTAAGTGGATATACATCTGTAAAAAGATCTTTTTCATAATAATATTCATCAGCTAGTCCCGCAAAGCTATGTCCGAATTCATGTACCACTACCGGTTTAAAATTGAGGTGATGGGCAGTGGTTAATGTAAAGGCATTGTAAATTCCTCCGCCGCCATACTGATCAGTATTCGCCAAAATAATAATATGTTCGTAAGGGATTCCCGCCAATGAATTATGAATATCTGCCATGTGAGTGCTAGTAAGATATCTGTCCGAGTAAAAGCTATCAAAATGTGAACTGAAAGCCGTGCTTTTCCATATCCCCTTTTGGGGTGCACTTACGCCGCTATCTTTTGAAAGGCTTTCTACTGCTACAATGTTGAATCTCTTTTTCATGGAGTGGAATGGTTCGTGACTGAACAGTGACTTACAGGCAATCTGTGCATCTTTGAGAAACAGAGCCATCTCCGCTTTGGTATATCCTTCAGCCAAAATCGCAACATCAATACAATCTTCGGGATTTCCGCTTTTTAGCAGGTAAGTATGAGGAGTAATATGGGCATTACCCAATTTCCGGATCAAAATATCATCTGGCCGGACAATATGTTTTAGCAGGATACTAAAGTTTCCTTTTTTATCTCTGAAAGAAACACAAATTTCCACAGGCTGTTTGGGGTAGGGAAGTAGATATGTATTTTCAAAACCTCGGGAAATGCTTTTGGCTTCATCAGTATCTTGCCATTCTTGAAAGAGCGTGCTAAAAGAGGTCTTATAAATGCAAGTGCCTGTTTTTAAGTCATTCATGGCTATTTGTGCATTCCCATCCAGTGGTACTTCTGATAAATGATGGCGTCTGCCTGCCCATGTGGGCAACTGAGATAAGCTTTCCACAGATACAGTTTGCTGATGCTCAGTGCCCGAAAATATATAATCCACCCGTAGAGTTTTGTCTATGAAATAATTAGTGAAGGATTGAGCGTTCAAACCGATAAATGAACAACAGCAGCATATTATTAGCAGAATATTTTTTCTCATATTAAAATCTTTATTTGACACAAAGTTACAGAAAAATTTAAGAAGAACAGTAACAACTTTTAGGAAGAATAAAGCAATGTGTTGATTTATTAATATTTTACGAATAAAAGTAATAGATTGTGTATTTTATTGCTAAATAAATACGTAACTTTGCAAAAATAATCAGATAGAGAATATGGGACATCATCAATTAGACCGTTTGGACGAACAAATACTTCGCCTTATAGCAAGTAATGCTCGGATTCCTTTCCTGGAAGTGGCACGTGCGTGTAATGTTTCTGGAGCGGCTATTCATCAGCGCATACAAAAATTAACTAACTTAGGAATACTCAAAGGATCGGAGTATGTGATTGATCCGGAAAAGATTGGTTATGAAACTTGTGCGTATATCGGACTTTATTTAAAAGATCCATCTCAATTTGATGCTGTTAGCAGAGCATTGAGAGATATACAAGAAGTGGTGGAATGTCATTTTACTACTGGGCAATATGACATGTTTATTAAGATCTATGCAAAAAACAATCATCATTTACTGAGCATTATTCATGATAAGCTTCAGCCTCTTGGTTTGGCACGTACAGAGACATTAATCTCTTTCCATGAAGAGATTAAACGCCAAATGCCAATTCTTACTATTGAAGACTCTGAAGAATAAAGGCTTTTAACGCCTTTCGTAATCGACAAAAATATACGGGTAGAGATGCTTTTCATCGGCAAGATGAGGTTCGCTGCCCGTCTTTTTCCATTCATCCTCTTTTATTTCGGGGAAAAACGCATCTGCGTCTTTAGTTGTGTTTTCAATATAGGTCAGATAGATTTTATTGGCAAACGGCAGGGCTTGTTTATATACACTCTCTCCTCCTATAATAAATATTTCTTCTTCCTTCTTGCAACTTATTAGCGCTTCTGCTAAAGAAGAAAATCTTTCAGCTCCTGAAAAATTGATATCAGTATGGGTAGAAAGAACTATATTCCGTCTATTAGGTAAAGCTCCTTTAGGTAAAGACTCGAAAGTATGTCTACCCATAATCACGGTGTGGCCGGAGGTTATTGCTTTAAAACGTTTCAAGTCATTGGGTAGCCAATAAAGAAGTTTATTGTTTCGTCCGATTGCGTTATTTTGAGACACAGCCACTATGATAGATACTTTACTCATCTTATTTAGTTATTATACGGATACTTCGCCCTTTATATGAGGGTGCGGATTGTAGTTTATCAGTTCAAAGTCTTCATATTTAAAATCGAAAATGTCTTTCACATCGGGATTAATTTTCATAGTATGAAGTGATCGGGGTTCTCTTGTCAACTGAAGTTTTACTTGATCCAAGTGATTTAGATAGATATGTGCATCACCCAATGTATGGATAAAGTCACCGGCTTTCAGTCCTGTAACCTGCGCCATCATCTGAAGTAATAAAGCATAAGAAGCGATATTAAACGGAACTCCTAAAAAAATATCTCCGCTACGTTGATAAAGCTGCAAACTTAATCGTCCGTTTGCCACGTAAAACTGGAATAAGATATGGCAAGGAGGTAATTTCATCTGGTTGATATCTGCCACATTCCATGCACTGACCAGCATTCGTCGTGAATTGGGATTGTGCTTGATTGTTTCTACAATCTCTTTAATTTGATCAATATGCCCTCCGTTATAATCTGGCCAGGAACGCCACTGATATCCGTAAATATGTCCCAGTTCACCATTTTCATCCGCCCAATCATTCCATATTTTGACTCCATTATCCTGAAGATATTTCACATTGGTATCCCCTTGCAAGAACCAGAGAAGTTCATGAATAATCGATTTTAAATGAAGCTTCTTGGTTGTGAGACATGGAAAGCCATCTTCCAGATTAAAACGCATCTGATGTCCGAACACACTAATTGTTCCTGTTCCCGTGCGGTCATCTTTTTGAGTACCTTCTTTCAGAACTCTCTCGAGCAAATCTAAATACTGTTTCATGGGTGTTTTTATTTCAGTCTGCAAACTTAGTAAAAAACTCCGGGGTTCCCAAGATTTGTTTCTTGTAGTTACAAATATTTCCTGCTTCAGAGTTGGATCCTTATATTTCAGGTCCTGTTTCACGACCAAAGCTACGGTATTCAAGAGGAGTAAGGCCAGTACGTTTTTTGAATAATGAAAAGAAATGTTCTGTAGAAGTATAATTTAATAAATAAGAGATTTCTTTAACAGATTGAGAAGTACAAATCAATAGTTGCTTTGCTTTACGGAGCTTTAGCTCCTGAAAATACTTCGCAGGTGCATAGCCCGTATAATCTTTGAATATTTTACGGAACCATGAATAACTGATATTCAATTTTGTGGCAAGTTCTTCCGGGTCAATATCTTTAAATACATTCTCATTCATAATTATCTTTGCCTGTTCTATTTTTTGATCTACATCGCCAATCTCAAAGATCTTATTTTTAGAAATAGAGAGAATCATTCCCAATATATGCAAAACAATGCCTGATAGATATTGCTGAGAACAGATTTTATCGCTTTCTGCCACTTCTATCGCTCGTGCGAAAAGATTGACAAGTTCTTCATTTAGACCCACCTCAAGTACTTGGTTATTGACGGATAGGAATGAATTGTTTACAATGTTATCTATAATAGTTCCTTCAAAACCAATATAGTATTCATGCCAGCCAGTGTGCTGAAGGGGATGATATGTATGCCACTGACCAGGGAAAAGAACTAAAAGGCGACCTTTACAAATAGGTGTTTCTGGCGTAGAGTCACTTGTGAAAAGTCCTTGACCTTTAGTGATGTATACGAATTGATATTCTCGTAACACTCGTCCTTTTTGAGCATTAAAGAAATAGCCCAAAGGATGATCTTTAAGGGGGTAAGGTGAATTGGGTTTAATAGATTGAAAGCCCACAGTATTAACTGATAAACCAAATTGATGGTCCATGTCATTTACTATGAGATACTTGAAATCAACTCCTAAATCATCATAATCTTTTATCATCTTGTCGTTCCATAATATTCATTACCACAAAGTTAGCTATTATTTTCGACATATCAATGTTTAGTATATAAATAAAGCGGCACCGATTTTTAATAATGCGTAAATCTTATGTCTACAGGCAAGAGTGGTGTCCTCTATTTATATTCTTTAATTAGAGAGTGCTTAACAATTCTTCCCATTCTTTATCTGTTAGAGCTTGCAGTGGATTGTTCGCGGTGATAAAGCTATCCGCCAGTTTGCTTTTCTTTTCCTGTAATTGGATTATTTTTTCCTCTATGGAGTCACTGGTGATGAAACGGTAGACCATTACTTGTTTGGTTTGCCCGATGCGATGTGCGCGGCTTACAGCCTGCATTTCTGCTGCGGGATTCCACCAGGGATCAATAATAAAGACATAATCGGCTTCGGTCAGATTGAGTCCCACTCCACCGGCTTTCAGAGAGATAAGAAAAGCGAAAATGTCTTTTTCATTGGTAAAGCGGGCAATTTCTTTTTCCCGGTCAGCAGTCTGCCCGGTGAGTAAGGTGTAGCGCCATTTGTTTTGGTCAAAAGTTTGAGCCAGTAGATTGAGATATTTTACGAATGAGGAAAAGATTAGTACTTTATGCCCCTCACTCATTAACATTTCAAAAGCTTCGACAATCTGCTCCATTTTACCCGATGTGAAGGTATAGTCAGGTAATAACATTTTAGGATGATTGGCCATTAAGCGCAAACGGGTTATCCCCTGTAGGGCTACGAAACGATTCTTCTGAATGCTTTCCTGACTGTTGATATTCATCAGTGCATTTCGTAAAATGTTTTTTTCCTTTTTATAAACTTCTTCCTGTTCGGGAGACATTTCACAATAACGTACTTCCTCACTCAGTGGAGGAAGTTCCGGTGCAACCTGTTCCTTGGTTCTTCGTAAAAAGAAAGGTTTAATAAGCAACTGAAGTCGGGCTTCCATGCGGCTATTCCCTTCCTTAGTAATAGGATTGATAAAGTGATTGCGGAAATTTTCCGGGCTTCCCAGCATTCCGGGATTGATAAAATTAAACTGTGCCCACAGGTCTTTTAGTGAATTCTCTATTGGAGTACCGGTAAGTACCAAATGTCGTTTGCCTTTCAGCCTGATGACTGAGTGATAAGTAACGGAATCCGGATTTTTAATAGTTTGACTTTCGTCTAAAATAATGCATTCGAACGGGTAATCTTCCATTAATTCTATGTCATTGCGGAGCACTCCGTAAGTAGTTAGGATCACATTATAATGATTGAAGATGCGTTTTATTCCTTTGCTTCTCAATCTGCCTGAACCAGAATATTCATAGGCGCTCAGGGAACTGAACTTTTTTATTTCCTTCATCCAATTGGGGAGTAGAGAAGTAGGAACAACGACTAGCGAAGCTGGGAGAATGGCTGTGGTTGGAGGCGCTGTTGGCAAGGAAGGGGCAGCGGCAAACTCGACTTTATCTTTCTCGAATAGAGATAGTTGACCCGAGTGATCTTCATAATAGGTGGATACAATATCGGCGGAAGGTTCTTCCAATGGATTATATAGATATTGTAACAAGGTAATGGTTTGCAAAGTTTTACCCAGTCCCATATCATCTGCTAAGCAACCTCCAAAACCATTTTCTCCCAAATGGGCCATCCATGAGAAGCCTTCTTTCTGGTATGAACGAAGCGTAGCTTTTATGCGTGGAGGGACAGGATATTCTTTCTTTTCGTTATATCCGGCACTCAACTGCTCCAATTCTTTGCTGTGATTTCCCTTTTCCAGTTCTTCCAGCAATTTATAATGCGTCTTTTGTAGGCGGATGGTATCTTGTTCTTTGGTCCCAAATATCAGTAAATCTCCGTATTTTTCAAACCATTCTTCAGGAAGTAATGCAATAGTGCCGTCGGGAAGAATAAATTCCCTATTTCCGTTGATTATATATTTCTTGAAATGAAAGAAAGGGAAATGAAAATCGCCTATTTGCACATTCATCTGAATATCAAACCAATCTGGATGAACAGTTATTTCTTGCTTTAGGTATATTTCTCCTAAATAATAGTTTGTGTCAGATTCGGAACGAGCTAATTCAAATATTTTATGCAACGGATCCTTATGTAGTTCAATCCATCTGATAAGACTCTTTTCAGGTGCTTCTTCAGGCAAAATAAATTGCATATCGCTGATCTGATTTAATCCCCAACTTTTAAGTTGCTCTACACATTGTTTTTCCCATAGGATGTTTCTGGTAAAGAAATGAATGCTAAACTCGCCATCCTTTTCTTCCATTTTCACATTTTTTTTGAGATTTATGTCTTGCGAGGTGAAACAATGATCATTATACCAAAAGCGGAGACTTAATACAGGTTGCTGTAATATGGATTTTTCTATGCTCAGTTCGGCTTTTTGTTGAGTTTTATCTTCTGTAATTTCAAAACCGGAAGCTTCCACCTGAAAGCGCTCTACGGCAGGAAGTACAATTTGTTCAATATATTTTTTAGTCATTGATGCTGGAACTTCAACCACTGTTTTATTAAAGAAAGGTAGCAGACGAGAAGCCTCTATATCCTTAAATACTAACAGTTCGTCTTTGGCCATAATGCATGCAGGCTGTGAGGTGAGGATAATAACTGGCTTCTTTTCGGTCAGGCTGATGGAATTTCCTTGAGCTTGGCAGCTAATGGAATAACGGAAAAAAAGGTCTGTTGATTCAAAATGAAAAAAAACTTCGGCGTCCTCTTTAATTATGTTGATCTGGCTATGGTTGTAGAGTGTCTTTTTCCCTGCCTCTTTGTAATACAGTGGAATATTATTGGCACGAATCAGACGGATAATTTCCTGTTGTTTTTGATCTATGTATGGACGAATAGTTTCTTTGAGGTCCTTTTCTGTTAGTTTACGGAGAAAAGTAGAGACAGTTTTCTCTTTTGAGTAGACCTTCATCAGATTCTTTTCCGAATAGCACAAAGACAATCGGATAATCTCTTTTTCGGCTTCTGTTAGTAAGTTATCGGAAAGAGAACGAGAGGTAGCTTGTTCCTCCACCAATATAATCTCTTCCGACTTTTTTTCTGCAAGATAAGGAATCAGTAGCGTTCCTAAATTTAGATGGCGGGTAAGGCCTACGATTAAATTCAACATTTAAAGTTTGGGTTCTTAATTCAGATACAAAGATAGCTTCTTTAACTCACATAAAAAATTCAACGAATGAATTTAAACAATCCTTATCAATTAATTGTTCCCTATTCTGTATTATTATGTGATATATCCTTTTTATTAATTCCGCATACCGATGAAAATACATGAATATCAAGCAAAAAGACTTTTTAATGGTTATAATATACCTGTGGAACAGCATATTCTTTGTTGTAATGTGGATGAATCTCTTCTAGCTTATGCTAAACTAAAGATGGAAAATGTGATGATCAAGGCACAAGTGCTTACTGGCGGAAGAGGAAAAGCTGGTGGAGTGAAGCTGGCAAAGAGCAAAAATGATGTTTTAATGTCTGCCGGTTCAATTTTCCAAATGAAGATTAAAGATTTTCCGGTTACTAAGGTATTGGTCAGTGAAGCGGTGGATATCGAATCAGAATTCTATGTTAGCTTTTCTATTGACCGTAATACTAAATCGGTTATTCTGATGTTAAGTTCCGAAGGCGGAGTGGACATTGAAGAGGTTGCTCGAAATACTCCTGATAAAATTGAGCGTTTCATAATAGATCCGTTTATTGGGATTCCTGATTATCTGGGACGAAAGTTTGCTTTTTGTTTATTTGATAATATGGCACTTATTAGTCAGATGGTACGTATTCTACAAAATTTATATAGGCTGTTCATTGAGAAAGACACATCACTTGCTGAAATAAATCCATTGGTTTTGACGAAGGAGGGAAAGCTCTTGGCTATTGATGCAAAGATGACTTTTGATGATAATGCACTCTATCGTCAGCCTGATATTCTTCCATTAGCAGAACCTACTATACAAGAGCAAAAAGAAATACAGGCAAAAGCTAAAGGATTTAGTTATGTACAGCTGGATGGTGAAATAGGTTGCATGGTGAATGGTGCCGGACTGGCAATGGCTACGATGGATTTGATTAAGCTTTATGGTGGAAATCCGGCCAATTTTTTAGATATAGGTGGAAGCTCGAATCCGGAAAAAGTGATTGAGGCAATGAAACTCTTATTGCAGGATAAGCAAGTAAAGGTGGTTCTTATAAATATATTCGGAGGAATCACTCGTTGTGATGATGTGGCAAGTGGACTGCTAAAAGCTTTTGAGCAAATACACACGAACATTCCCATTATTGTGCGACTTGCTGGTACCAATGAGGTAGAAGGCAGAGCCTTACTTCTCAATACAAACTTTTTGGTGGCGGAATCGATGAGTGAGGCAACACATATGGCTGTTAAGCATTCATTAGAAGCCATTTAAACTAGGTATTAAATAATTGTATAAAATATAGTTAGGTATGAGTATTCTTATAAATGAGTCGACTCGTTTAGTTGTGCAGGGCATTACTGGTAGAGATGGATATTTTCATGCACTAAAGATGAAAGCTTATGGTACCAATGTAGTGGCAGGCACTTCACCGGGTAAGGGAGGTACTCAGATAGATAATATTCCCGTCTTTAATACTGTATATGAGTCTGTTGATAAAGCCGGGGCGAATACTTCTGTGATTTTTGTGCCTGCATGTCATGCTGCGGATGCTATTATGGAAGCTGCGGATGCAGGTATTGGACTAATTATTTGCATCACCGAAGGAATTCCTACACAGGATGTAATCAAAGCGTATCATTTTACTCAACAAAAAGGATCGATGCTTATTGGCCCTAATTGTCCAGGATTGGTTTCTCCAGGGAAAAGTCTGGTAGGCATCATGCCTTCTTCCATTTTTACGAAAGGAGGGGTAGGAGTGATTAGTCGTAGTGGAACATTAACCTATGAAGTTGTTTATCATCTTACTGCGAATGGGTTAGGCCAATCTACTGCTGTGGGAGTAGGGGGTGATCCTGTCGTAGGACTTTATTATCAGGAATTGCTTGATATGTTTGAAAAAGACAAAGAGACTGAGTCTATTGTTATAATAGGTGAGATTGGGGGAAATGCAGAGGAAAAGGTTGCGGAACACATCCGCAGGCAGATAACCAAACCGGTGGTAGCTTTTATTGCCGGATTATCTGCTCCACCGGATAAACAGATGGGGCATGCTGGTGCTATAATCTCAAGCGGATTGGGAACTGCGCTAGAAAAGATTGCGGCTTTGGAAGATGCCGGAGTCAAAGTAGCCAGAGAGCCTTCTTTGATTCCCGGGCTTTTAATGGATAATATAGGTGCATGACTTTTGTTATCACTGCTAAGAGATTCCTTTTTCAGTATACCCTAAAATAAAGAGAGGATGTTCAAAAAGTATTTGACATCCTCTCTAATTATTGTATCTCTATTCGAAACTGAAATCTCCTATTTTTATGTATAATAAGATTTCTTGATCCTTTAAGCCGTTTGTAACAATGGAGCTTAGGCTAATGCCTGCTCAATGTCATTATACAGATCGTCCACACTTTCCAGTCCCACGGATAAGCGGATACTCTTTTGGCTTACATCCATACTTTGGCGTAATTCTTCTGAAAAAGATCCGAAGATGGTGCTTGCAGGGTGAATAGCCAAAGTTTTATTGTCAAAAAGATTAGTTGCGCGGCGAATTAATTTTAGTTTATTCATAAAACTGAAACAGGCTTCCCGTGAAGGTAAATCAAAAGTGAACATTGCTCCGGGATAAGGTCCGAACTGTACATTACTGAGTTCATAAAAAGGGTTGTCTTCTAGTCCGGTGTAGTTCACGGATTCTATTCCTTTTAGCGACTGAAGGCGTTTGGCGAGATCAAGGCAAGTATGCCCCTGACGTTCAAAACGCACTTCCATGGTTTCCATTCCTAATGTTTGCATGTAAGCAACTTGTGGAGTCATGTAAGCTCCCAGATTACGGTGAATTTCTTTCCGCAGTTTGGCAGTAAATGTTCCCGGACCAAATTGTTTAACCATACCAGCTAATTTTGAAGATCGTTTCCAATCGAAAGTCCCGTAATCAAGAATAAGTCCTCCAATGCTGGTTGCTCCGCCTGAAATATATTTTGTACTGGATACAATTTCTATATCCACTCCGAAATCTTTAGCTTTGAATATATTGAAAGGAACTACAGTGGTATCGGCAATCAAAGGAACACCTTTCTCTTTTCCAATAATAGATAGTTTTTTTAAGTCGGCAATTTCCAACTGTGGATTGGTGATTACTTCTAGTAAAATGGCACAACTATTTTCATCGATCAGAGAACTTACTTCTTCAGGGTTAGTAAGGTCACAGAATCTTACCTCAACGCCGAAAGCTCCTAATGTACTTTCCATTAAGGAATAAGTGTTCCCAAAAAGGTGAGCGGAAGTAATGATATTGGATCCGGCGTATGCTACGGTCATTAAAACATTGCTGATTGCAGCCATACCGGAATTTAAAGCAGTAACACTGAGCGCTTCAGTAACAGCCCGAACTCTGTTTTCGAAATATTGTACTGTAGGGTTAGTGATACGGGAATACGCATGATCGGGTGTGCGTCCGCAGAAGGCTGCTTCCATAGCCTCTGCCGTGTCGAATTCATATGCTGCCGTGTTATAAATCGGCATAGACAGAGAGTGATAAGCATCCTCTTTTTCGTAAGGTGTGTGAAGCACCTGAGATTCAAAACTAATTTCTTTCATTTTTATTTTAATACCTATTTGGTTTACTAATGCTTTATGTACTACAAAAGTAGGGTAGATTTTCGTATTAATGAAATGAAAGGTCCGTTTTCTCTCTATAAAAATGCTATTTGTTCAATTTAAGAGGTCTGTCAACTGTATTTGTGACATAAAAAACGTGCCGGACGATTAAATCCGGCACGTTTTTAAAAATTATTTATGTAATCGTTTTCTTATTTAGCGAAGCTAACAGCACGAGTTTCACGGATTACCGTGATTTTAACCTGACCAGGATAGGTCATTTCGTCTTGTATCTTTTTAGCTATCTCTGCGGATAAAATCTCTGTGTCTTTATCGTCTATCTTATCTGCACCAACAATAACACGAAGTTCCCGACCGGCCTGAATGGCATAGGTCTTTGTAACTCCGGGATAAGACATCGCCAACTGTTCCAGATCATTTAAGCGCTTGATGTAAGCTTCTACAATTTCGCGACGTGCTCCTGGACGTGCACCCGAAATGGCATCGCAAACTTGCACGATGGGGGCAAACAGGCTTGTCATTTCTACTTCGTCATGGTGGGCGCCAATAGCATTACAAATGTCTGGCTTTTCTTTAAATTTCTCAGCAATCTTCATTCCTAATAGTGCGTGAGGTAATTCTGGTTCCTCATCGGGCACTTTACCTATATCGTGCAGTAAACCGGCGCGTTTTGCTTTTTTGGGATTAAGGCCTAATTCCGAAGCCATCACTGCGCAGAGATTAGCTGTTTCTCGTGCATGCTGCAATAAGTTTTGTCCGTAGGAAGAACGATATTTCATTTTTCCGATGATCCGGATTAATTCAGGATGTAGTCCGTGTATACCCAAATCAATGGTTGTACGCTTACCTGTTTCAATAATTTCTTCTTCTACTTGCTTACGAACTTTAGCAACCACCTCTTCTATACGT
>JAATGU010000011.1 GCA_015654535.1 Bacteroidales bacterium | reverse complement strand
TGATGTTTCGGGCACGATTCAATTAAAACAACCGTTGAAAATAAAGAATAACAATATTACTATTGCAGGACAAACGGCTCCGGGCGATGGTATTTGTCTGGCTGGTTGGCCGGTCACTATTAATTGTAATAATGTGATTATTCGTTATTTGCGGTTTAGGATGGGCGATAGAGAAAATATAAATGCAGATGGCGCAGATGCACTTGGTACACGTGATTACAAGAATATAATTGTGGACCATTGCTCAATCAGTTGGTCGTCAGATGAATGTTGTTCACTCTATGGAACGGAGAACTTAACGTTACAATGGTCTATCATTTCCGAAAGCATGAGACTTTCCGGACATACGAAAGGCGCACATGGGTATGGAGCTATCTGGGGAGGTGATCATGCTTCTTTTCATCATAATTTGATGGCACATCATGATAGTAGAATGCCTCGTCTTGGTCCGGCAGAAACAACACAGATTCGCGAATTGGTGGATTTAAGAAATAATGTATTTTATAATTGGAAGGGAAATGGTTGCTATGGCGGTGAAGGCATGAAAGTAAACATCGTGAATAATTATTATAAACCGGGACCGGCAACAGCGAATGCCAGCAGTTTGGTAAAGTATAGAATTCTGGCTATTGATATTCGTACACAGGAGTATGTGGATACATATCCTGCATTTAAACCGATGCTTAATGTTTGGGGTAAGTTTTATATTGATGGGAATATAATGGAAGGTAATTCTACTGTAACTAGTGATAACTGGACAAAAGGCGTTTATGCTCAAATATCAAGCAGCTATAATATAGGTGCGACAACCAAAGACACAATCAGGCTAACTTCCTCTCTTCCCACGGGAGTGATTACTACTCATACTGCCCAGAAAGCTTATGAACAAGTATTGCTTTTTGCAGGATGTTCTCTTTCACGTGATGAAATTGATCGGCGTATCGTTTCTGAAACTCAAAATAAGACTTTTACCTTCACTGGTTCAAAATCCGGTTCTTCTTATCCTGGAATTATCGACAGCCAGGATGATACAAAGTCTATAGGAGCTACTGACGACTGGTCTCCCTGGCCTGCGCTCGTACAGACAGCTGTTCCCGTTGATACTGATGGAGATGGCATGCCGGATGATTGGGAAATTACCCATGGGCTCAATCCTTCTCTTGCGACGGACAGAAATGATAAAAATCTCGATTCAGAAGGGCAGTACACTAATCTCGAAATTTATTTAAATAGTTTGGTAGAAGAGATTACTAACCAGCAAAATGATGGAGGAACGATTTCCACTTCTATTTCTTCAGAGAGTTTAAAACAAGATAAATTAGAAGTAAAGGTTTATCCTAATCCCGTGAAGGATATCTTGACTTTATCGAGTAATACAGAATTGATAAAAGCAGAATTGCTAAACTACTTAGGAAACCTTCTTCATGTATTTTTGCTGGAAGGGACGCAAACTAATATCAACCTTTCTTCTTTAGACGGAGGCTATTATCTTTTAAGAATCTATGATAATAACGGAGAATCAACGACCTGTAAAATTCTGAAATGAATTTTTCTCAAAATATGCACATTGATTAGCTGTAATCATAATAATATTGTAGTCTATTTTTTTATTAATTAAATCTATAAACATGAACAAACAAAAATTACTCAAATTACTTTTTGTAGTCTTAATTGTTCTATTGCCGCTTGCAATGCAGGCAGTGGAAAAAGAAAGGTTAATCTACAGCACAACTTTTCAGGACTGGGACGTAGTGGCTTCAAGTGTTACTCCTGTGCAAATATCTAAAGCCACTCAGTTTAGTAATGAAACTTTAAATTTTTCTTTGACTGGAGTCAGTGTGGCTCCTCAAGGAACAAATTCTAAATTTACCTCGGCAGTGGTTACTCCGGGATATTTAATGATGGAAAAAAATACTGGAACCTTTGCCAGTGTAGACATGTCCGTTGAACTTTCTCCTTTAAAATCCATCACTACACTTTCTTTTGTTGTTGCGGCAACAGGAGGCTCAAGAGGAGTTATCGTATCTAAAAAAGTAGGTACGGGAGATTGGACAATTATTTATAATACTGCGGCTAACCCTGCTGGTGGACAATTAGTAGAAATACCGGTAAATGAGAAGGATGTTGCCATCAAGTTTACGAACCTTGCTCCAGCTCAGAATGCTTATTTGACTAGTTTGGATATCAACGGAAATGTGGATGTTACTACAGAGCAAGTCACTCTTGCTACTGAAGTTAGTCCTACTGATGCAGGCACTGTTTCAGTTAATCCTCAAGGGACTGAATTTGATTGGAACACAGTTGTTTCACTTACGGCTACACCTAACTTTGGGTATAAATTTTCTAAATGGATAAACGCAACAACAAGTGAAGATTTATCTACTGATAATCCGTTTAGTTATACGTTAACCGATAATTCAAATGTAAGGGCAGTGTTTGATACTAAACAAACTTATGCGTTTACTTTGAATATATTAGGAGATTCTCAGGGTAGAGTGACTATTACTCCAGCTGCGACTAACGGGAAATATGAGGCAGGTACGGCTATAACTTTGACTGCCGAATCCAATGATCTGATTAAATTCAATAATTGGGAGGATGGTTCCACTAATCCGGTCAGGACATTAACAATAGATGCGGATACGCAAATAAAAGCAACCTTTAGTGCGGTGTCTTATATTGTGGGATGGGATTTCTACACGACAGAACCGAAGCAGGACCGTGCGGGTGATTTTAAATCTGAGTCAAGTAACGCAGGAATCTTTAAATTACAGAAAGTTGATGGAACTTCTTCCGGATGGTTAGCAAAAGGTGATGCTCAATACCACTATAGCAAACATGCAGCTGTAAATTGGCAAAAACCTACTGATAATTATTATTTTCAAGCAAGCTTTTCTACCATAAGTTACACAAATATTGTAGTGAAATCAAAGCTTTTATCTTGCTATTATGGATATAAGGTGGAAAATATTGAATATTCTCTCGACGGGAATTCATTTACAAAATTAGGCAGTGTCACATTTGATGCACAACAGGCATGGTACGATTCCAGTGTTACTTTGCCTGAAGAAACCAACGGAAAAGAAAAAGTGTATATTCGTTGGATTCCTGACTATACTTCTGAAGTGGTAAATGCTGATCAGACAAATGACGGAACTTCCATTACTGATATTTTTGTTTTTGCAGATAAGGAAATTATTGATGATACAACAGCACCCGTATTGATCTCTTCTCTTCCTGTGGACAATGGAGTGGGAGTCTCTGCAACGGGCTCTGTGATTTTAAACTTTAATGAGAGAGTACAGGCTGGTACAGGAGATTGTGCCTTAAATAGTGAAACTATTGTCGGAACTTATGGAAGTTCGACTGTGATCTTTAAATATTCCGGCCTTTCTTATGATACTTCTTATACCTTTACAGTGCCGGAAGGAGCTATTAAGGATATGTCCGGTAATTTGTTTGCCGGAACTACAATTACTTTTAGAACCATGCAGAAAGTGCAGCCTGCTGCCAAACTTTATGATGCGGTAGTTGCCGCAGATGGAAGCGGGGATTACACCACTGTATCGGATGCTGTGAAAGCAGCTCCTGCAACGAGTGCCATTCCATGGCTTATCTTTATTAAAGAAGGTACGTATAAAGGGCATGTAGCGATTGATAAACCTAATATTTACTTGATAGGTCAGGCCAGAGATAAAGTTTTTATTTCTGATAATCTACTCTGTGGGGGAACCAATGCTGTAGATGTGAAGGTAGGGGCCACAGTCTACGTTTCAGGAGATAACTTTTATGCTGAAAATATAACTTTTGATAATAGTTGGGGTATGGAACAAAATGCCGGCCCTCAGGCGTTGGCTTTATTTACTGATGGTGATAAAGCAATCTTAAACAATTGTGCATTGAGAAGTTATCAGGATACCTACCGTACTTCTACCAGTGGAATCACTGACAGACATTATTTGAAAAATTGTTTTATTGAAGGTGCGGTGGACTTTATTTATGGAGCTGGTGATGTGTACTTTGACGCATGCACATTGAATATTGTTCGTGAAAGCGGCGGTTATATTGTTGCACCCAGTCACAGTGCTTCTACAGCATGGGGATATGTGTTCAATAATTGTACGATTGATGCTCCTGCTGATAAGGTAGCTACTACAAATATTTATTTAGGTCGCCCATGGATCGGTTCTCCTAAAACGGTGTTTCTTAATACTAAGAGTATGATTAATATTTATCCTTCAGGTTGGTATTATAAAATGGGAGCTATTCCTGCTATTTTTGCCGATTACAATACGATGGATAAGGATGGAAATAAAGTAGATCTTAGTTCCAGAATAGAAGATTATGAATATGATGTGAAAGATGATTCGGGGAATGTCCTTTCCACCGTCAAAGGAAAAGCAAAAAAATCATTGACAGACGCAGAAGCAGCGACTTATACCTTGAAGAATGTGTTAGGAGGTAGTGATGACTGGCAGCCCACTTTGGTTACCGAATCGGTCCTTGCTCCCGTTATTGCAGGAGATTCTAAAACAATATCTTGGTCTAAAGTGGAATATACTATCTGTTATGTGATTACTAAAAACGGGAAAGTGGTAAAATTCACCACGGATTTAAGTTTCACAGATAATGCTGCGGTAACTGGTGATGTGTATTTTGTTCAGGCTGCCAATGAATTTGGTGGTTTAAGTCCAATGTCCAATACTTATACAGCCAATGTAGGCACTGGCCTTGATCAAACAAGTAAAACAGCAATCAGCATTTCTGCTGCTCAGGAAGAAATTTATGTATCGGGTATAGAATCCGGGGCTACGGTTTCGATATATTCCATGAGTGGAGCATTGATACAATCGGGTAAAGTTATTGGTAATACACATTTCCCTTTAGAAAAAGGAACTTATATTGTAAAAGTAGTTACTGCCGAAGCTGCAAAAAAAACCGTGTTAATAGTCAGATAATCGTTATCATTTATTAAAAAAATAAGAGGGTATGTCGACTTTTTTGACACACCCTCTTATTTTTTATTGCCCGAACTTAAATTAGGATTACAGCAATAAAATTACTACATTTTAATCTCAAATCCAAGCTTTCCGATGACTATTATTCAGATCATTTGCGACGGTTCAAGCTACGGTATCGTAACACTCTTGGTCTCAACCGCATGATTGGAAGCCGGATCCAACAACGTGGAAACCTGATCGGTTGAAACATACGGAATAACCAGCAGCAGCAACCAAACTAAGTTATGTGTGATAAGAGTGAGTCGTTTAGCAGCTTCCATTACTTTTTCTATAATAACTCACAAATTAAAGATTTATTTCTCTCACTTCAAAGAAAATGAGAAAAAGGTAGGCAGTTCGTAGAAGTATGAAAATCGTTTTGAATTCAAGTGCATTATAATCAGTAGTATATAGATTTCGCTCATCGTGACGGGCCCCCTTGCCACTAGGCTTTCTCCGAGCGATGAGTACTTTATGAGAATTTAACTAACACTCTCTAACTTACATCCCCGGAACATATATTAAATTCATCATCTTGCATTACAAAAATAGAAGAAAATAAGAAAAGTATGCAACAAACTTTTCATTAGACTAATTTGAAATTAATGTTCTATTTATTGACTCTATCGTTTTATCTTAATAATATATAATTCTCTATTTTCGCCTCACTTAGCAAAATAAAGAACCATAAATCGTTAATGAAAAAGCACTTTTAATATGGAAAAATACGAATTACAGATGATAAATTTTAGGTAAACAATATGTAATATTAGCAATATAAAAATAGCTAATGAACATCATGAATAACTGAAATGGTATTTGGATAAACCGCTTAGATTACTTCTTATGTTGCAGTTTGTGAACGCTCTCAGTATAAGAAGTACAAATTCTACATTTGGGTCAACTAAATGACCAATCAATAACCAACATTATTATTTTTTATCATGTGTATTAAGAAATACACTACAACTTAAATCTATATGCAATGAACAACAGATCAATAAAAGGAGTGTCACAACCAGATTTCATATACTTATTGACAGAAGACTCATTATTAATGTCATGTAAAGGTGATGATAATAACGATGATACTGAAAAGAAAATAATGAAAAGCACAACAAATCAACACTTACTATTACAAGAAAATAGGCTAAATAACGTCAGATATAAGATTCAAAGATGGATTTTTTTTCAACACTAATCAGAAAATAATTAATGAGTTACTACTAATTACTTAGTAAACTTATTGAATTGCAATAAAACGCTCCAAGAATATTTTGGACCCACGTCAGTTGCTTTAAACATAATACAATTATCCTTAATATTACGTAGGTAAATACCTAAGAAGCAATTTATCATGACCACAAAAGAGCCGGTTATTAATAATTGCTTGCAGTGAGCCGATCATGAAGATATTATCTACACCTATTGTTCTTAATCTATCGAATTATATATCAATTTTCAAACAACTCTATATCATGGAGTTATTTTACAGAAAAGCAGAAGATGAGAACTTTTATTAACTGATTTAAAATTTAATTTATGAAAAAAAGTAATTATTGGAAAAGTGAGCATGGGCACTTATATGGTGTTATGCTAGCATTTATTGCTCTTTGCTTTCTTGGTTGCAAAGACAATAGTGAAAAAGAAGGAGATCTTCCCTTCTCCCCAGACATACCGATAGTTATTTCCGATTTTACTCCTAAAGAAGGAGGATTAGGCAGTCGCTTAGTTCTTTATGGAGATAATTTTGGAAATGATATTTCGAAAGTGAAAGTGACCATTGGCGGGCAAGATGCGAAAGTAATAGGAGTAAAGAACGAAAGTTTGTATTGCATCGTTCCGGCGAAAGCTTATACTGGAGACATAGAAGTGTGCATACTTGGAGTTGATGGTGAAGAAATTGCTAATGGAAAAGCTGAAAAAACATTTGCTTACCAAAAGAAGTTGCGTGTGACTACCTTTTTGGGAAAGCATTATGAGAATGCTAATGATGTTGTGAAGAAAGAAGGTCCATTCAATGATTGTGGAGCATTAATGAGAATATTTTGGCTCACATTCGATCCTCAAAATCATAATCATTTGTATTATGCCGGTGATACGGAAAGTTGCCGTTTGATTGATTTTGAAAAAGAATATGTAAGCTACTTTAGTACTGGTCTCGACAGAGTAGACGCTCTAAGCTGGACAATGAATGGTGATATGGTTATTTCACACAACCATGCTAGTGATACTAAAATAGGCAATTATTTGAGTACGCGTTCGTCCAACTTTACACAAAAAGAAAATCTAAATGTAGCCCGAGGGGTTAATGGTGCAGCAATTCATCCTGTAAACGGCGAATTATATTACACAAGATATAGGGCCGGTGATATACGCCGGTATGATTTTGAAACTAAAAAAGATGAGTTGGCATTCAATTATCCATATACAGCGGTTGCTGTTTATTTAGTCATTCATCCAACAGGAAATTATGCGTATCTTATTGGATATGAGAAAAATTACATAATGCGTTCTGATTATGATTGGGACAAAAAGACATTTACAACTCCATATCTTGTCTGTGGATTGGCGGGAACTGCAGGGTATGCTGACGGAGTAGGGAGTAGTGCTCGCCTAAACGGCCCAGTACAAGGTACATTTGCAAAAAATCCGGAATACGCAGGTCAGGCAGACGAATATGATTTCTATTTCTGTGATAAAAATAATCATGCCGTACGGAAATTGACACCCTTGGGAAGAGTTAGTACGTTTGCAGGAAGAGGTAATAATGGCGATAAAGGATATTCAGATGGTGATTTACGCACCGAAGCCCGCTTCAATTCCCCGGAAGGAATCATTTATGACGAAGAGAGACAATGTTTCTTTGTTGGAGATTCCGGAAATTACTTACTCCGCAAAATTGCTAATGAAGAATAATAAATGAAAAACATACATTATATGATGAGAAATTTTATATTAACATGTATACTACTACTTGGATTTTCTGTAAACGCTTCAGCACAGAATACGATAGTAGTGACAGGTCTTGTTACGGATACAAACAAAGAGCCTCTTATTGGAGCAAATGTATCAATCAGTGATATGCCGGGATTAGGAGCCATTACCGATGTAAACGGTAAATTTACAATTAAGGTGTCTCCTTATAGTAAACTGGTATTTTCATATATAGGCTATGATAAAGTAGAAGTACTGGTAAAAGAACAACGGGTGGTCAATGTCATCATGAAAGAGTCAGAATCAAACGTAATTGATGAAATCGTAATTACAGGCACCGGTGCACAGAAAAAAATTGCCGTAACTGGGGCTGTTACCAATGTGGATGTGGAACAGCTGAAATCCAGTCCTTCCACGTCTATTTCCAATACATTGGCAGGCGTTGTACCCGGTATAATGGCGATGCAAACTTCCGGTCGACCAGGCAGTGTCTCCGAATTCTGGGTTCGCAGTATTTCCACTTTTGGAGCTAGCAATGCAGCATTGGTATTAGTTGACGGCTTTGAGCGTGATTTGAATGAAGTCAACGTAGAAGATATAGAATCGTTTACCGTATTAAAAGATGCTTCTGCTACCGCCATTTATGGTAGCAAAGGTGCCAATGGAGTCATACTAATTAACACCAAACGGGGTAAAGAAGGAAAAATCAATATTAGCGCAAAAGTAGAAGGATTCTATAATATGCTTACTCAAACCCCCGAATTTGTAGATGGATATACATATGCTTCCATGGCTAATGAAGCTAAAATTACACGGAACCAGGAACCATTCTATAAACCAGAAGAACTTGAGATATTCAGATTGGGACTAGATCCGGATTTGTATCCCAATGTCAACTGGATGGATGCATTGCTGAGAGACGGTGCATGGAGTACTCGTACATCACTGAATATGAATGGGGGGGGCAAGGCGGTCCGCTATTTCATATCAGGAAGTTATCAAGACGAGCAGGGTATGTACAAGGTGGACAAAACAATGGAGGACTACAATACTAATTCCAATTTTCAGAAGTGGACCTACCGTATGAATGCTGATATAGATATTACAAAAACGACTTTGTTGAGATTAGGTGTTTCGGGTTCGTTGCAGAAACAAAATGATCCGGGAATCGGAAGTACGGCGATATGGACAGCACTTATGGGATATAATCCTATTATGGTGCCTCAGTTATATTCTAATGGCAGAATCCCTGTTTATAGTAACTCTACTGGAGGCTATGACAATGGAGATCGTTTCAATCCATGGGTACAAGCCACTATGACTGGTTATAATGAAAACTGGACAAATAATATTCAAACAAATATATCTTTGGAGCAAAAGCTTGATTTTATCACTAAAGGACTCCAATTTATAGGAAGATTCGGATATGATACCAATAATTCAAATTGGATTAAACGCCAAAAGTGGCCTGAACAATGGCAAGCTCAGCGTTATCGTGATGCAAATGGAGATTTAATATTTAATAGGATAGCGCCCGAGCAAAAAATGACACAGAGTTCAGGATCCGATGGAGATCGGAGGGAGTTCTTTGAATGGGAATTGCATTATGACCAAGGATTCAATAATCACCATGTAGGAGGAGTTTTTAAATATACTCAATCATCTAAAGTCAGCACCCAAAATATAGGAACAGATCTTAAGAATGGTATAGCTCGCCGTAACCAAGGACTGGCCGGTCGGGGAGGCTACAACTGGGCATATCGCTATTTTATTGATTTAAATTTTGGATATACAGGATCGGAAAATTTTCACAAGGATCATAGATTTGGCTTCTTTCCGGCAATTTCGGGCGCTTGGAATTTAGCAGAGGAGTCTTTCGTAAACAAATGGCATGAGAAATGGCTTGAGATGTTCAAAATTCGGTATTCATACGGTAAAACCGGTAATGATAATTTAGGAGATGCTCGCTTCCCTTATCTATATACTATTGAGGATCTGGGGACTACTGGTGGTTATCAATTCGGAGATTATGGTTTTAATAATTACTGGGGAGGCATGCATTATTCTTCCTTAGCTTCCCCTAATGTTACATGGGAAATTGCGACCAAACAAGATCTTGGTATTGATTTTTCACTCTTTAAGGACAATTTGTCGGGATCAATTGATTATTTCTACGAGAATCGTAAAGGTATCTATATGCAGCGACAATATCTTCCGTGGACGGTCGGCCTGGAAGATAGTAATCCGTCGGCAAATGTAGGGGAAGTAAAAGCGAAAGGATTTGATGGAAATTTCACTTTCCGTCAAAAGATAGGAAAAGTGGATTTAACCGTACGAGGTAATATCACTTATAGTAAAAATGAGATTGTAGAACGGGATGAGGAAAACAGTATTTACTGGTATAAGATGCAGGAGGGACATCGGGTAGATCAGGCAAGAGGATTAATCGCTTTAAGCTTGTTCAAAGATTACGATGAAATTCGGAATAGTCCAAGGCAAACTTATGGTAACGTAATGCCCGGTGATATCAAATATAAGGATGTCAATGGAGACGGTGTAATTGATGATGATGATAGGGTTGCCATTGGAGCGACAACTAGACCGAATCTGACTTATGGATTTGGCGTCTCTGCAAAATGGAAAGGTTTGGACGTAAATGTACATTTCCAGGGAGTAGGAAAATCAACTTATTTTATCGATGGTTCCAGCGTCTATATGTTTAGTACCGGTGATGGATGGGGCAATGTATTGAAAGAGATGGCTAACTCAAATCGTTGGATATTGGGCGTAAATGAAGATCCGAATGCGGATTATCCCCGCTTGACTTATGGGAATAATTCTAATAACAATCGAGCATCTACATTCTGGCTCAGAGATGGTTCTTATTTACGCCTGAAAACGATAGATTTCGGTTACACACTCCCTAAAACGATGATTAATAAAATTCATGTCAACACTGTTCGTTTTTTCTTCATAGGTACCAATTTGTTCACATTCTCCAAGTTCAAACTTTGGGATCCGGAAATGGGAAGTACGAATGGAAAGAATTATCCACTTAGTAAAACTCTTTCTTTAGGAGTTTCAGTTAACATATAAACGATAAATGTATGAAGAAAATAATAATGGTTTTATCCTTTGTAATAGGATTAGGCTTTACTTTTGTAGGATGTACAGATTATTTAGACTCAGATTACCTATTTGACGAACGTATGTCTGTAGAGGATGTTTTTAGTAATAAGGATTATACAAATGAATGGTTAGCACGTGCTTATTCATTTTTAGGAGGTAATTATCTGCAAGATGTATGCAGCAAAAAGAATACGCCTTTCAATTTTGCTGATGACATGTATTTCAATGATGGCGGATACAAAGAATGGAAAAGTGGACAATATGATGAAAGTGGACTACCTGCGACCAACGGAGCGCATCAAGAAAGCCAACATGTCTGGCAAGATGCTTACAGAGGAATTCGTCAAGTATCTATATTCCTGAATAACATTAATCTAAATAAAGCGTTTAATGAAAAAGAAATTGCCGATTTTAAAGGGCAGGCTCACTTTCTAAGAGCATATTTCTATTGGATCATGCTTCGCCTGTATGGACCTATTCCTATTGTACCTGATGAAGGAATTGACTATACGAAAGAATATGATGAAGTAGCGCAACCCCGAAACACATATGATGAATGTGCGGAATATATTAACAATGAATTGTTACAAGCCGCACAGAACCTTCCATTACAACGTGCCGTACAAGATATTACTCGTCCTACAAAGGGAGCGGCTTTAGCTCTTCGCGCCAAAGTGTTATTATTTGCAGCCAGCCCTTTATATAATGGAAAAGCTCCTGCCGATATTGCGGCAGAAATGGTTGATAAACACGGTAAGCATTTACTCGCCGAAGTATACGATGAATCTAAATGGGCTAAAGCAGCAGCGGCAGCCAAGGATGTTATAGATTTGAATGTCTATAGCCTATATGTAGCCCATTATAAAAGTACGGGAGATATCGCTTATCCGGCGACAGTAACCCCTCCGCGCGATGACAATTTCTCCGATAAAAGTTGGCCGGACGGGTGGAAAGATATTGATCCATTTGAATCATATCGTGCTATTTTTAACGGGACAGTACTTGCCTATGAAAATCCGGAACTTATCTTTACTCGTGGTCAAAATAACTCAGATGAGAACATAGCCACTATGGTGCTTCACCAATTGCCACGTACTGAAGGTAAGGGATATAATTCACATGGTATGACACAAAAGCAATGTGATGCATATTACATGGCAGATGGTACGGACTGCCCGGGAATGAACTCTATGTATGCAGACTTACCAGGTTATACCGGTCGTTATGATAACCGTGAGCGTACAGCAGGATTTGTGGGACAAGAAGAACTGGCTAATTATCCTGAGCTAGGATCGCTGGGCGTGGGCGTTTCTAAACAATATGCAAAGCGTGAACCCCGCTTTTATGCATCGGTGGCCTACAATGGAAGTACATGGAATTTCTTAAATGCGGAAAAAGATAAAGACGAAGTAAGTAATGTTCCGATATTCTACTATCGAGGAAGTAATAATGGGTATAAAAACACATCATACTGGCTACCTACAGGTATTGGCATAAAGAAATATGTACATCCAGATGATATTAGTAATGTGGCTGTTACACCGTATGATAGGAGTCGTTTCCAAAAGAAAGTAGATCCGGCTATCCGTTATGCGGAAATACTTTTAATCTATGCGGAAGCGCTAAATGAGTTAAATGGACAATATAATATACCTTCTTGGGACGGTAGTAAGACATATGCAATCAGTCGTGATGTTAATGAAATAAAAAAGGGTATTCAGCCTGTCCGTATCCGATCTGGAGTACCGGATTATGGAAGTGATGTTTACAATGACCAAGATAAATTCCGATTGAAATTAAAACGTGAACGTCAGATCGAATTATTTGCTGAAGGACATCGCTACTTTGATTTACGTCGTTGGATGGATGCTCCTACAGAAGAGGCTGCTCCAGTGTATGGATGCAATGCATATGCCACTAAAGATATGGCAGACATTTTTCAGACACCTCTCTCGGTAGCTTCATTCCCTACAGTATTCACTCGCAAGATGTGGTTCTGGCCAATTAATTATACTGAATTGAAACACAATAAAGAATTGACCCAAAATCCAGGTTGGACATATCCAGAATAACTTTTATAATTTTTAACAATGAAGAATATATATAATCTATTTTTAATCATGATATTAACAATGTGTTGCATATCATGTAATAATGAATGGGAAACTGAGCAATATACACAATTAGCCTCTTTCAAGGCTGAACCGAATGCGAATGGTGTAACTTACGCTTATTTACGTTATCATCCTCAGGGCAAGGTGAAATTTAACCTCCCAATAATTCTTAGCGGTTCGACCATGAATACTAAAAATCGAACAATACATGTCAGTTTGGACCCAGACACTTTAGCTGCATTAAATCTGGACCAGTATGGGCATCGCAAAGAACTCTATTTTGAGCAATTGGATAGTAAATATTACAGTATGCCAGAGACAGTAGAACTCCCGGCTGGTGAAAGTACAGCATTACTTCCCATTGAATTTACATTGGGAGACTTAGACCAATCTGATAAATGGGTATTACCTCTACAAATTCTGGATGATCCTTCATATGACTATCAAGCTAATCCCCACAAGCATTACAGAAGAGCTATATTGCGTATTACTCCGTTTAATGATTATTCGGGTATTTACAGTGGTACTTTATACAAAATATATCTTGAAGGGGATAGAACCAGCCCACTAACTTTGAATGAACACAAGACATTTGTTGTGGATGAAAAAACAATTTTCATTTATGCGGGAATTAGGGATATTGATTATTTAGACCGTAAATTGTACAAGATCTTCATCGAGTTTACTGATGAAAAATTGGATATTCAAAATAAAAAATTAAATATTTACACCGATAACCCCCAAATTAATTTGAAAGTAACCGGGCAACCAACCTATACGGTGAATGAAGAAATGGATGCAAAACTTCCCTATTTAAAGCACGTCTATATTACTCTTAATCTTGCATATCAATTTGAAGATTATACTACCATTCCTGGTCACCCAATGAAATATACAGTGGAAGGATCATTGTCAATGCAACGTGACCTTAATACATTGATACCTGATGAGGATCAGCAGATCCAATGGTAAAAGAGGCAGAACGAAGTAGGAAAAATGAGAAGGTTCTCCTACTTTCGTTAAATTTGCTCAGTAAATAACTTAAAATCATAAAAAAATGAAGAGTAAGATTACTTATATTGTTTTCTTTACTCTTCATTTTTTCGCTCATTCTATTTTACGTTTAAAATCAATATATAAGAGCAAAATATCCACAAAAGCTCATAAAATTATCCTGTTTCTATTTATATTTTAGATTTGATTATGCCACCAGTCACTTTTTTTCTGCACTTTTTTGTACTACATGTAACATCGGTGTTATGCATGATAAGGAGACTCTGCAAAATCTAAAATGTTAGTCATTCATTTATTTTTAAGGAATATCAATAATCAAAGCTTTAGTTCCGATTATCCCAGCATCCGAATAACCCTCGCAGTGAATAATATATCTTCCGGTTTCCTTATTGTTCACATAAAAAGAAAGACACACCTTCACTTTTTTGTAGCTGTAAGATATCAATTAAAAATTAAAACTATCTGGATTAGAACCTAATCTCTGGTTCTTGTTTAAGTGATCAATCAGTTTCATTTCTTCGTCCGTCAATTCAAAGTCCATTACAGTAAGATTTTCAATTAATCTTTCTTTATGAACCGATTTTGGTATAACGATTACTCCTCGTTGCACATCCCAACGGATGATAATCTGAGCTGGATTTTTGCTATGTTTTTTTGCAATATCCACAATCACCGGATTAGCCAATACATCTGTTTGTCCTGCTCCAAGCGGACCCCATGCTTCGGGATAAATGCCTTTCTCTTTACAATATTTGATGAGCGGCTCCTGAGTAAAATAAGGATAACTTTCAAATTGGTTAACCGCCGGGACTACCTCTGCCTGTTTGAGTAAATCCTCAATATGGTGTGTCTGATAGTTGCTAACTCCAATTGCTTTTGCTTTGCCGCTCTTATAAATAGCTTCCATTTTGCTCCATACCTTGACGTACGTTTCGGCTACAGGCCAATGTACAAGATACAAATCCACATATTCAGTTTTGAGTTTTCTCAGACTCTCCTCTAATGCTTCCTGCACCTTCCCCGAACGTTGATCGGCATTCCACAGTTTTGTAGTTAAAAATATCTCTTCTCTTGGAACGCCTGAATTTTTTATAGCTTTGCCTACAGCCTCTTCATTTCCGTATATCATCGCTGTGTCAATGTGTCTATAGCCAATTGCCAAAGCTGTTTCTACCATTTCCTGTGCTATTATTGCTTCTTCCACTCTAAAAACGCCAACTCCTATACTAGGTATTTCCGTTCCATTGTTTAATTTGAATTTTTTCATCATTATCTATATTTACATTATAATTTCCCTTTTAACGTCTATCTTATGTTCTTTGTTTACTTCATAGCTCTTATTTTATAACTCTCTTGTTTTTTTAAAGAAGTGCAACATATTCAGCTTATTCTATATTTATACTTGACTATTTGATAAAAGAAAAAATAGTGAACCTTTTCTTGATACAAGCTGTTATACTCTCTCTCTGGAACAATTAAAATTATTATTATTATGAAAACAATGGAACATTTATCGCCGATTAAAACGGTTAATCCGTTTAATAATCAAGTCGTTAAAGAATTTGATGTGATGACAAGTGAAGAGCTAGAGGCAATAATAGCACGTGCTGATGATGCTTTTCAAAGTTGGAAGAAGACTCCACTTTCACAGCGAGCCAAGTTACTACATAAAGTAGCCTCTATCATGCGGAACAGGAAAGAAGAGCTGGGTAAACTAGCTACTTTGGAGATGGGTAAGCTTTTGAGAGAAAGCATAGGTGAAGTAGAGATCAGTGCAAATATATTTGATTACTATGCCGATAACGGTGAAAAATTGTTGGCGGATCAACCATTGGAAACACCTATAGGTTCAGCCTTTATTAGTTATGAACCCATCGGTGTGCTTTTGAGTGTTCAGCCTTGGAATTTCCCCTTCTATCAGATTACGCGTTCTGCGGCTCCTAATATTATGGCGGGTAATACCATATTATTAAAGCATGCATCAAATGTACCTCAGTGTGCTGCTATTATGGAAAAAATATTCTTGGAAGCTGGTGCTCCCAAAGGTGTATATAATAACCTGTTCGTTCCTGGAAGTAAAGTGGATGTTATTGTGGCAGATAAACGCATCAAGGGAGTTTCCCTGACGGGAAGCGAATTGGCCGGAGGAAGCATTGCTTCTGCCGCAGGCAAGTATGTAAAGAAGTCTACACTGGAGCTGGGCGGAAGTGATACTTTTATCGTATTGGATGATGCCAATATTGATGAGGCTGTGGATGCAGCTGTTTATGGGCGTATGTGGAACGCCGGTCAGGTCTGTGTTTCTCCTAAACGTATTATTGTTGAAAAGTCTATAGCTGATGTCTTTTTGAAAAAAGTTCAGGCTAAATTCACTACTTTAAAAGTGGGTGATCCTATGGATCCTACAACCGATGTGGCTCCGCTTAGTTCGGAAAAGGCTGCGCAGGATGTAATTGCCCAAGTGGAACAAGCAGTAAAGGAAGGTGCTCAATTGCTTTATGGTGGACACCGTGTTGATTGTCCGGGTGCTTTTGTGGAACCAACTATTCTGACAGATATAAAACCAAGTATGGCTGCTTACTTTGAAGAGATTTTTGGGCCCGTATTCATGTTCTACATCGTTAAAGATGAACGGGAAGCTATTGCTTTGGCTAATGCGACCGATTTCGGCTTGGGAGGCAGTGTGTTTAGTTCCAATGAGAAAAGGGCAGTGAACATAGCTCGCCAGATTGATACAGGTATGGTTTATATTAACCATGTAACTGGCATTGCTCCTGAATTGCCTTTTGGTGGGACAAAGAATTCTGGTTATGGTCGTGAGCAATCAATTGCCGGCATTTATGAATTTGTAAATTCCAAACTGATTAGGATCACTGAAGCTAAGAATAGCTATTAAATTAGAAATTAACAGGTAATATTTACCTGAAAAGCCGCATGGGAATATCTGTGCGGCTTTTTTAATGAGAAATATTTTGCGACAGTTAGAAGCTCCTACCGAATCAGTGGTAGAATTTCTTCGGCTCCATTAACTATGTATGTAGGATGAAACTCTTCCAATTCCGTAACTGGACGGAATCCCCAGGTTACTCCGGCGGCAGTTACTCCCGCGTTTAAGGCCGTTTGCATATCCACTCCTGAGTCGCCTACATAGAGTACCTCGTCTTTTTGAACACCAGCAATGGCAAGAATCTCTTCAATAACCGAAGGGTCTGGCTTAGTTTTTATCCCTTCCCGTTGTCCAAAAATAGCTACGAAAGGGATATTTCCAAAGTAATGTTTAATAAGCTTTTCTGTGGCAGACTGATATTTATTAGACGCAACGGCAAGCATCAAGCCTTGTTCTTTGAGAGTAATAAGCAACTCTGGTATGCCAGGATATGGTTTACTACGATCCGCATTGTGATGATCGTAGTGAACTAAAAATTCCTTACGGACTTTGGCTACATTTTCTTCTGTCTTTTCACCTTCTGGAAGGGCACGTTCAAAAAGTTTATTAATTCCATTGCCTACAAAGTACTTAAATTCACTCTCTTCATGCTCGGGAAAGCCCGTCAGTTTCATTGCATAATTAGTGCTTTGAGCCAAGTCGGCAATAGTGTTAAGTAAGGTCCCGTCTAAATCGAATATGACTAATTTTTTCATTCTAATACCTGTTTATAGAGACAAATTTACGCAAAAATAAGCATGAACAAGAATCAGTAAAGGTTCTTTAGTCTTTTTTTAGTAGATTCTTTTTATAGAATCAATACAGCTTTACAGGAGAGTATGTTTCGAAGGTCTACTTATTCGTAAAATATTTCCTTTCAAATGCCCTTAAAGATAAAGGCTGTCGGTTTTACTTCTCAGCATTACCGACAGCCTTTACGATCTTTTTTAGGATGATTTTATTTTTCTATGCGGAACCAATCTACTTCCGCCCACCCGCCGTCATTGATTTGAATGGCGGGGCGAGTGCAAAAAGTTCCTACTTTTGCCCCGATCCATTGACCTTCACGTGCTTGAAAGCTCTTTCCCAGTTTGTGAAATTTCTTTCCATCTGTGCTGTAACTGAATGCACACTGTGCTTCTTTGTTAAATGATACTTTAAAGTAGACGGCATTATCCTTTAATATCACAGATTCATTGATCTGTTCCGGTTTCCCTTTATCGGCATCCTTGCATTCGTTCTGCGAAAGAAGCAGACCGTCTTTCGTGTTTTCCAGTGAAAGGAGTGCATAGCTGCGGCCCATGACCAAGAGCCCTGTCCGTTCACCATAATACTTGGGACTGGGTGCAAACCGAAGTTTCATTACCGCGCTAAATTCATTAGAAGGAGTCTTTTGTAAAAGCAGATTGGCTACGTTCCACAGATTCTTGTAATTAGCAACAACAGGGTAGGAGTATAGGCGGGCATAGCCTTTGTCCGCTACCAGGAATATCCACTTCGGGTTATAATTGGCATGCCATTGCCATTGTGGTGACAAGGTCAGCGTATTGAATTCATCGCTTTCCTGAGGAGTACAGATAGGATAAGTTTTGCCCACATTGGGTTTCTTATAAGTAAGGACAGGTTCCCCGCATCCGTCTCCGTCTTTATCAACCCCGATTACCGGCCAATCGTTGATCCACTTCATAGGTTGCAGATGGAGAAGGCGACCGTACGCGCCTACATCTTGAAAATGAAGGAACCAGTTTTCACCGCTCTTGGTATCTACCCAAGCACCTTGGTGAGGACCGTTAACGGAACTTTTACCTTGAGCCATCACCACCTTTTCTTCATACGGTCCATAAGGATTCTTTGACCGAAGTACCAATTGCCATCCGGTGGAAACTCCGCCTGCGGGAGTGAATATATAGTAGTAGCCTCCTCGTTTATAGAACTTGGGGCCTTCACATGTTTCGTGATGATCGTGACCATCAAATATAATTCTGGACTCGGTAATGGTTTCTGTCGCATCGGCATTCAACTCGCATACAGCCAGCACACTTTTTAAACCAGCGCGGCTTCCTGCAAAGGCATGAACCAGATATACCCTACCGTCTTCGTCCCATAAAGGGGTGGTGTCGATAATTCCTTTTCCGGCTTTCACCAGAATCGGTTTGCTCCATGTTCCTTTAGGATCTTTGGTTTTGGTCATAAACACTCCCTGATCGGGATCTCCCCAAAAAATGTAGAACTCATTGTTATGATAACGGATACTTGGCGCCCAAACACGGTTGCCATGTTCTGGTTTTTCTATTGATTCAATAGGAGTGAGGGCATTGGGCACGGCGGCGCCAACGAGGGTCCAGTTTACTAAATCATAGGAGTGAAGGATCTGCAATCCCGGAATGCAGCCAAAACTAGAGGCGGTCATGTAATAATCATCTCCCACACGGCAAGAGTCGGGATCAGAATAATCAGCATAAATAATTGGATTACGGTAGGTTCCGTCTCCTTTGTCCGCTACCCATACTTTAGAAACATAATTTTGTGCGGCGGTTGAGCATGTAATTAGCAGGCAAAAGCCTAAACTTTGGGCAAACTTTTTCATTTATTCTTACTTCGAGCTAGTATTTATTTGATAACGATCTTGCAAGGATGTTCCAGTTCCTTTTTCCATTCCTGAACATAAGCAAACCAAGCTTCCTGGCTTTTATAACCAAAGGTCTCTTTCATGGAGGTGAAAGTGATATTATAATTGATAGACTTTTGTCCTTCTGCGCCTATGGTATAGAGGTAATTATCTTGATCTTTCACTTCTGCCTTTACCTGTTTTTGAGGGATGCAAGTAGCGAGTCCCACTGTTTCTTTTGCGTATTTCACAGTATCGTTTACCGGCCAATCTGTTCCCCAACAAGCAATCAGACCTTTGTGATCGGAAAATGATTTAGAACCGATGATGTCTTGAACTCCGGTAGAGAATACTTCTTTTTTCAATGGTTCTTCAAACATTATTTTTACTTCAGCATCACGATGTCCGGCATAAAGAATATAACGAGTGGTTATGTTCAGTTCAGCGCCTTGGTATTGCCAGTCATTTGCAATTACATCAACTACCGTGCGTACGGGGCCATATGCCAGGATGCTTTCTGTTCGGTTACTTACAGGATCAATATGAGTAGCTGCTTTACCGTCCCATCCTTTCAATGTACCTAGCCCACAGCTATTGCCTACGCGAAGAACATCGTCACCGAAGCCTTTTGCCAACTGCTCATCACTAGGATAAAATCCCGATTCTTTCAGCTCAAATCCTTTGTGAAACTTGCCGTAGAGGTCCACCGTTTGTTTCTTATCAAAATAGATACGATAAGCAACCAATTCTGATTCAAAAGCGGGGCCATGATGGTGCAATTGATTATAAAGGATTCCGCCTGGAACAGAGACAGAAGAGATAGGAACATGCTTTCCTTTTTTGTCGCTCACCAGCATATCAGCATATACTTTTGCAGGATAAGTTTTGGTAGATTTTTCGGATGAAAGGATAATCCGGAATGTTTTGTCGCTTTTAGCCGGAACATTAGTTACAAAAGCTAATTCGTCAGCTTTACGATCTCCGTTTAAATCATCCAACTGTGAAGGAATTTCCACCTTTCCGTCCCAAACCACTGCTGACTTAACGGTAAAACCCGCTTTTAGTTCTTTTATTTTAAGAACTATCGGTTCGTTTTCTTTCACTTTGTCCCATCCGTTACTAACTTGGACAGAGACACTTTTTTCAGCTTTCTGAGCGAAAGCACATAAAGGCAAACAGCAGTATATTGCTAAGGCAATCTTTATACTCTTTTTCATGATTAATAAATTTCTGTTTATAACGATGCAAATGTATAATAAAAGCTTTGACAACCCGTGTTTTTTTTGATTGAAATCATTTAAAAAATACTGTTTTTTCTTTTTCGTCCACCTCTTTATAAACAAAGCCATCCACTTTGATGTTTTTTGTATTCTTTATTATCAGGCTATTGCCCTTGGGAGAAGCTATTTTGATATTATCCATTGTTACGCCATCGGCCTGACTAACCACTGCTCCTTCTTTAGCTCCTGTGATCACCACGTTCTTAATCGTGACATTTTGTATTTTCATTTCCGGCAAACCATTGAAGAACATTGCTCTGCCTGCATTCTTACAGTAAATGTTCGAAATATGAATATTTTTAAACACCGGAGTTGCCTCTGTTACCAAAGGAGTTTTTTCCTCTTTATCTATTTTATCCTCTTCCGTTAGTTCATCCGGAGCTTTGCCTCCATAAAATAAATCGAATAAAAGGGGCTCGTTGGGGATATTAAGCATATTAATATTATTAATGTAAATTCCCTCTACAACTCCCCCACGACCGCGTGCGCTTTTAAAACGCAGCCCAACATCGGTACCTAGAAAAGTGCAATCGGAAACAAAAATATTCTTTACTCCGCCGGACATTTCACTGCCTACTACAAATCCTCCATGACCATGGAGAACAATGTTGTTTCTCACAATCACATTCTCACAAGGTTCACCTCTTTTGCGTCCGTCTTCGTCTTTACCCGATTTTAGACAGATTGCATCATCTCCGGCATCAAAAATATTATTAATGATGAGAGCGTTTTTACAAGATTCCATGTCCAGCGCATCTCCATTTTGAGAGTACCATGGATTGAATACATTTACGTGATCAATCGTAATGTTCTCGCAGGAAAGCGGGTGCAGGCACCAACTTGGAGAATTCTTAAAGGTTACGCCTTGTAAAAGGACCTTTTTGCATTTAACTAAGCTCACCATTACCGGACGAAGCCAGTCTCTAATGCTTTCCCAGTCAGCATCGGTATTTATTCCCTTAGGATTATTGAAGTCCTCACAAGCCAAAGCTCCTTTGAGAGATTTAGTACTAGGATACCATATTTTCTTATCAGCACTCAGTACGCCGCCGGATTTAACCAGATCTTTCCACTGGCTTTCCGTGAGTTTATCCTTCTTTACCATTCTCCATGCATCGCCGGATCCTTCGAAAGCACCGTCTCCGGTAATCGCTATATTTTCTGCGTTTCGCGCGGAAATAGGAGATTGACACCGACGAGTCTCAATTCCTTCAAAAGAAGTCTTTATTATAGGATATGCATTAAAATCTTCCGTGAAAACGACTAATGCGTTCTTCTCCGTATGTAAATTAACGTTGCTCAATAATTCAATGGGGCCGGATATCCATATTCCGGCAGGAATAATGACAGTGCCACCTCCTTGGGCATTCACCTTTTTTATGGCATCATTGATTGCCTTTGTATTGATTGTCATCCCGTCATTTTTAGCGTCGAAATCGAGGATGTTTACTTCATAATCAGGGAAAGAAGGCTGTACAACTTGGGGCATTTGAAAAGGTAATTCTTTGTAGATGGATGGATCAATGCTAGTTGCTTTTTGAGCTGCCTGTACGTTGCAACTATATAGCAGAGGAAGTGCGCTTGCTGCAAAAAGCAGTAGGTACTTTTTTACTAATTTGTTCATTACTTATGTTTTGTTTTTATTATAAAATCTATTTCAAACTTTCTTTTGAGAGAGCTTTACCATCCTTCCACAAACGATTCTCGCGAATGGTTTGTGAAAGGAATAATAAATAATTCATGATAACCTAATTCTAAACTCTTAATACATGAAATAATAAATCCTCGTCAACTTAATGTTTGCAAAGATAGACGGGATGCACGTTTCTAATGTGTACATATTGTTAGTTTAGGTGGATTTTTTGACGATTTATTATTATTGACATGCAAAGAAAGCAACAAATCTACAATCTATAGTCTATTTTTGTACTTTTACTTTCAAAGAGCGGATATTATTTTTTTCTTTTCATAAAAAAGAGATGTCCAGAGATCTTCTCCAAAGAGTCCAGACATATTGAAAAAGAAGTCCGGACATGTTTTTTGCAGGACTAAAAAAGAAAACGAAGTAGGGGAAAAGGCAACAAAAAAAATCGAATCCGGTGACAGGCGCGTAGGGTGCGTAGGGTTTTTCTTAGACTTTATATACTAATATAGATAGATATGATTTATATAATAGTATCTATAGTATTAGGGGTTAAGAAAACACCTCCGCACCCTCCGCATCCTACGCGCCCGAATTTAAAAAGACGTTTAAAAAAAACTATTAGTTACTCATTATCAGTTAAATGAACCCGATCTTTAAAAAGGTTGCTTCTACGTTCCACTTCATCCAAATTAATCTCATAAATGCAATAAACGATGCTATAATAAGCGCTTTTTATCTCAAAAACCTCTACCTTTTACTACTTGGCATCTATATAAAACGATTTTTATACCCTCTTTAGAATTTATAAATAAATTTAGATATAAAAAATATTGGTTAAAAGTTATCTGTTTTTTCTATTTTGCTTACTTTTGCTGTGTTAAGTTATAGATATGACAGTTTTATTAAACGAATAAAAAATGAAAAACAGAATTCTCTTTTTGTCCTTTATGTTGTTCTTTGCTTTGCTGGTCAATGCCGCGAAGGTAGAAACAGTTCAGGTTAGAAGTACTGCTATGAACAAAGATGTTCAAGTTGTGATTATTGCTCCCGATAATGCTAAGTCGGCAAAGAATGTTTCTTATCCGGTGGTTTATCTGCTGCATGGTTATAGTGGAAATGCCGAAAGTTGGTTGGGTATCAAGCCTAATCTTCCCGAAATTGCCGAGCAGAACAAGGTAGTGATTGTTTGCCCTGATGGTAAGAATAGTTGGTATTGGGATAGTCCTAAGGATCCTACTTACCGGTATGAAACATTTGTTTCCGACGAGTTGGTGAAGTATGTGGATAGTCACTATAAAACTCTTGCGGATCGCAAAGGACGTGCTATTACCGGACTAAGTATGGGTGGACATGGAGCTTTATGGCTTGCTTTTCGCCACAAAGATGTGTTTGGTGCGGCAGGAAGTACCAGCGGCGGAGTAGATATTCGTCCTTTTCCACAGAATTGGGATATGAGCAAACAATTAGGTGAGTTTGCCGCGAATAAAAAAGTATGGGATGAACATACAGTGATTAATCAGATTGATAAAATAGAGAACGGAGATTTGGCCATCATTATTGATTGTGGATATGATGATTTCTTTCTCACAGTCAACAAAGATTTGCATGAACGCTTGTTGGGGAAAAAGATTAACCACGACTTCATCACCCGTCCGGGAGCGCATAATGGTGATTATTGGAACAACTCCATTGATTATCAACTATTGTTCTTCAAGAAATTCTTTGCGAAATAAAATTTTGTTATTTCACTATGGGAGCCAACCAAGCGGCATTCGGCTTCTTTCTGTCTAAAGAACTCTGCTTGGTAACTATTCCCGAAGGAATGGATTTGGTGCGAGTGGCCTGAGTGACGCTCGCACCGTTTATTAATGTAAGGGCTTCTTTGAGCAATAGTTCATTTTCATCTCCCAGCTCTTTGAATGTGTTGTAATCAGTAGATTCATCCAGTACCACGTCTGGTGTAAATCCACTGGCATAATCGATATTATCTTCAGAATTAGACAGTATTCCTACCACCGGTTGTATAATCCAATTATAGTTAGCATCTTCTATAAGCATGGAAGTCAGATTATTTCCTTCAGTAGTGGTACCTATTAGTATTACATCCATAAATGGTTTTAATCCATTGATTATTAATTCGGCAGTAGAAGCTGTAGTGCTACTCACTAATACATAGAGACGGGAAAGATTAAGATTTGCTCCTCCTTTAATGGAATTAGCGTCAAAAAACACGCTGTCTTTTGGAACTATCGCCTTATCATTGTATTGTATTTTACAAAAAACACTGCCCAATGCGGAGCTGGGAGCAAGCATTGAGCCAAGCAATTGTCCGGTGCTGATATATCCACCTGAATTATAACGAAGATCAAGAACGAAGTCTTTTACATTCTGGTTTTTGAAATCAGCAAAGAGGCTACGCAGTTCGTTATCATAGGTAAGATCATTGGCATCGCTGCTAGGGCCGGTTAAGAATTGATTGTACATCAAGTAGCCTATTTTGCTTCCCGAAGCACTATTCAATACCTTATGCGCCAGTATCGGATCATTATTTACCGCCCGTGCGGTAGCCAATGTAAGTGAGCCGCTTTCCGTAAAGATATTTTTAGTATAATCAGTCGGTGTTCCTAAAGTTAAGTTGATTCCGCTTCCCGTGAGTAGCTCGGTATAATTAGTACTCGTTATTTTTTTATTGTCAAAAGATAAAATCCAATCGCCTCGTTTCAACCCGGCATCATTGGCGGGACTATTTGGTAATACGTAAAGCACACGAACGCGATAAGTACTATCAGTAGTATAGCTTTTGAATTCAAATCCGTAAGAAGAAGTCTCGTCTATACTCTTTGTGGTTGCTGTTTTTTCCTGTATCCATGAAACATATTCTCCACCTTTCTTTTCATTAGTGGATAATAGACTGCTAAAGAAAATATCCGGCGTGGCATAAAAAGCAAGGCTACTGGAGGCAGGAATGTTTTTATACCAATAATAATATTCTTCCATTTGGCTGTATATCCAGTTATTGGCGTCTGTGGTGTCTTTGTATTCCAAACGTCGGTCTACCCCCTCGCATGAATTTAGAAGAAGGACGAATATAATCCCTAATAAAGGGATGAAAAAATAAGGTTGTTTCTTCATTTTTTTGTAACATTGCATGTTATTCGTTGCAAACTTAGGTATTTTTCTTGATTTATACCATAATTGTGGTACTAAAATGACTATTTTACGTTATTGTGTATACTCATTCTACCTATTATCTTTGCAATATTAAAAATAATAATAAAAACAATAAGATTATGACAAAGATCGCAAAACAATTAACAGATCTGATAGGAAATACTCCTTTATTGGAACTGTCTCATTTTAACGCACGTAAAGAACTGAAAGCAACAGTGATTGCAAAACTAGAGTATTTTAATCCTGCGGGCAGTGTGAAAGATCGTCCGGCCTTTGCAATGATTACAGATGCAGAGGAAAAGGGTCTTTTAAAGCAAGATAGCGTTATTGTAGAACCAACCAGTGGCAACATGGGAGTGGGACTTGCTTTTGTAGCAGCGGTAAAGAAATATAAATTAATATTAACTATGCCGGATACAATGAGTATTGAGCGGAGAAATCTATTGAAAGCATTGGGTGCTACAATCGTTCTTACTCCTGGCTCGGAGGGCATGAAAGGAGCTATTGCAAAAGCTGGTGAAATTAAGGATGAAACGCCTAATTCAATTATCTTACAACAGTTTGAAAATCCTGCTAATCCTGCTATTCACCGCAAAACAACAGGTGAAGAGGTTTGGAGAGATACTGACGGCAAAGTGGATATCTTTATAGCCGGCGTGGGTACAGGTGGCACGATAACGGGTGTTGGTGAGGCTCTGAAAGCACATAATCCTAACGTAAAGATTGTGGCTGTGGAACCTAAAGATTCTCCTGTTTTATCCGGAGGAAAATCTGGTCCGCACAAAATCCAAGGTATAGGTGCCGGCTTTGTTCCTAAAATATATGATACCGACCATGTAGTGGATGAAATTCTTCAGATAAGCAATGATGATGCAATACGTACCGGCAGAGAGCTGGCTTCTCAAGAAGGGCTTTTAGTGGGAATATCTTCCGGTGCAGCTGTTTTTGCAGCAGTAGAACTGGCCAAACGCCCTGAGAATGCAGGGAAAAACATTGTGGTATTGCTTCCGGATACCGGCGAACGTTATCTTTCCACTTTACTTTACGCTTTTGATGAATATCCACTATAAATAATAAAGACAAATGGCAACACAAAATTTAAAATTCGAAACCTTACAGGTACATGCAGGACAAGAGGTAGACACAGCAACACATGCGCGTGCAGTACCTATTTATTTAACCACTTCTTATGTTTTTGATGATGCTCAGGATGGGGCTTATTTATTTGGATTGCGTAAGTTTGGAAATATATATACCCGCTTGATGAATCCCACTACTGATGTGTTTGAAAAACGAGTGGCTGCGCTTGAAGGTGGACTTTCTGCTTTGGCTACTTCTTCTGGACAATCGGCACAGTTTATCGCATTGAATTATATTATTGAAGCAGGAGATAATTTTGTGTCTACCTCTCATCTTTATGGTGGAACGTATAATCAATTTAAGAATCAGTTTAAGCGCTTGGGCGTAACTGTACACTTCACTCCGAATGATGCTCCCGAGGAATTTGAGAAACTGATTGACGATAAAACGAAGGCTCTTTATCTGGAGACTATTGGTAATCCTGATTTGAATATTCCTGATTTTGAAGCAATTGCCGCTGTGGCGGACAAACATGATATTCCACTGATTGTGGACAATACCTTCGGTGCCGGTGGAGCAATCTTTCGTCCGTTGGAACATGGAGCCAGTGTGGTAGTGGAAAGTGCTACTAAATGGATCGGCGGACATGGAACGGCTTTGGGTGGAGTGATTGTTGATAGTGGAAAGTTTAATTGGGGAAATGGAAAGTTTGCGGCATTCACCGAGCCAAGTGACAGTTATCATGGTTTAGTATTCTGGGATGCTTTTGGTGCTCAGAGTCCATTTGGTAATATTGCTTTCACTCTTCGTGCTCGTACGGAAGGGCTTCGTGACTGGGGTAACACCATCTCGCCGTTTAATTCTTTCTTGCTGTTGCAAGGATTGGAATCTCTTTCGCTACGTGTGGAACGTCATGTGTCCAATGCATTGGCTTTAGCTCAATGGTTGGAAGCTCGTCCTGAAGTAGAGTATGTGAATTATCCCGGACTGGAAAGCAGTTCATATCATAAGCTTGCTGTGAAATATTTAAAAAGAGGCTTTGGAGGTGTTCTTTCGTTTAAGTTAAAAGGTGGAAGTGAACATGCCGACGGTTTGATTAATAATCTGCAACTGATCAGTCATCTGGCTAATGTTGGTGATGCTAAAACATTGATTATTCATCCGGCAGCTACAACGCACGATCAGCTTTCCGATGCTGATAAAATAGCCTCAGGAGCCATTCCGGGATTATTGCGATTATCAGCTGGTATTGAGAATATTATCGATATCAAAGCTGACTTGGAGCAGGCTTTTGCCAAACTTTGATTATGGGTGAGCTGAGAATTGAATTATATCAGCCAGCCTACCTTAAAGATTTTGTCCGACTTAATTCTGAATGGATTACGACTTTCTTTCATCTGGAAAGTTCAGACCAAGCCGTGCTTAACGACCCTAAAGAATACATTCTGAATAAAGGTGGACAAATTTTCTTTGCTGTTAATGAAGCGGGACGCGCGGTAGGGTGCTGCGCGCTTATTGCCCATCCTCAGCAAAACAAATATGAATTGGCAAAGATGGCTGTCGCCCCTCGATATCAAGGCAATGGGGTAGGGCGTCTGCTGGGCGAAGCCGTATTGGCTTATGCTCGAGGCAACGGATATAAAAAGATTTTTTTAGAAGGGAATACAAAGATGGAAGCATCCATTGCTCTTTATCGGAATCTTGGTTTTGTACAAGTTCCCATCCGCAAAGCTTCTTACAGTCGTTGCAACATTATGATGGAATTGGATCTATGATGCCACAGAGGTGGTGATCTTCTTTTGTTTACTCTTGGTTTTTATTGTTGTTGTTTTGAGTTGGTTAGCCGGGACGTTTTAATTTAGTGATAAATTAAAAAGTTCCGGCTACATTATTTGTATTTCTCCGCTACCAATGCAGATGTGAGAGTCTTTATCATACACCACACCAAACTGCCCCGGAGCAATGCCTTGCAACTTTTCCGTGGATTCTATGTTGTAGATATCACCTTTCCGGGTAATTTTACCGGGTATAAATTCGGGCGTGTGGCGAATCTTAAAGGTCACGTCTACAGACTCTTTGAAAGATTCCCAAGGATTATCCGTGATGAAATGAAAATCGCGCATGCTGAATTCATTACCGTATTGTGTTTCCACTTCGTATCCACAAGAGACGTAGATGATGTTTTCCTCCATATCCTTTTTGATTACAAACCAAGGACCTCCGCTTAGTCCCAATCCCTTGCGCTGACCAATGGTGTGAAACCAATATCCCTTATGTGTACCTAACACTTTTCCTGTTTCCAGTTCTACAATTTTTCCCTCTTTTTCACCTAAATAACGGCGGATAAAGTCATTGTAGTTGATTTTTCCAAGAAAACAGATGCCTTGGCTATCTTTTCTGGTAGCGCTTGGAAGGGCGGCACGAGCGGCTACTTCCCGGACTTCGCTTTTCATCAACTCTCCGATAGGGAACATTAATTTGGATACCTGCAAGTAATCAATCTGTGCCAGAAAATCTGTTTGATCCTTCAATGGATCTTTGGCTGTGGAGAGGTAGATCTTTCCATCTTTTTCTGTTGTGGTAGCGTAATGTCCTGTGGCTGTTTTATCAAAATCCTTTCCATATCTTTTTTCAAAGCAGCCAAACTTAATCAGTTTGTTGCACATCACGTCCGGATTAGGAGTGAGTCCGCGGCGAACTTTGTCGATAGTATAAGTCACTACATTGTCCCAATATTCTTTTTGTAAATCTACAATTTCAAATCGACAACCATATTTGCGGGCAATATAAGAAGCCATTTCAATATCCTCTTCCGCACTGCAAGTCAGATCTTCGTCTCCATCCATCCCGATTTTAATGTAAAAAAGTGCCGGGTCATATCCTTGTTCCTTTAGAAGATGTACCACAACTGAACTGTCTACACCTCCTGAGAGTAATGTTGCTATTTCCATAAAAATGTTTTTATATATAATATTCTGCCAGATCCACAATCCCTGCTCTCATGGCATATTTAATTGCTTCGTGAACATTATTGACTTCCAGTTTTCGAAAAATATTTTTTCGATGAGAGTTGATGGTATGAAAGCTCAAGTTCCGTTCGGCTGCAATTTCTTTAGTAGTTTTTCCTAATGCAATTTCTTTTAAAATAATTTTTTCCGTGTTGGTCAACACCGTTTCCTTGGGCAGAGTGTTTTGCTTACCAATGAGCATATTACTTATATGGTTACATATGAAGCGTTCTTTGTGCATGGCGCACTGTAAAGCGGATGTTATTTCTTCTTTCGAATTATCTTTCATCACAAAACTGAACGACTGACTGCTGTAAAGGATGCGTTTCACAAACTCTTCACTAAGGTCTTCCGAGAACAGAATCCAGTCTATCTTTGGGAAGCGTTCGTGTAGAATCAGCAATTCGTCTGCTCCTCCAAAATCAAAGAGTGTATAGTCTAGAATAACCACTGCTTCAGGAAAAGAACGGAATTCTTTGATCAGTTCCGAGCGGTTGTCGACTTCCGAAATATTGCCTACATCCTTTAATCCATCCAATAAAAACAGCATACCTGCCTTGGTAATATCTTGATTGTCTGCAATAATGTATTCTCTCATGATCCTATGTCTCCTTTGTTCTTGTGTATCAATCCGCTGCAAATTTACGTAAAATAGTGAGAAGTTGTTTCTTGATAATTACTTTTTCTTTCTTTGATCATTAAGCGCTCTTTGCAGAAGAATTGAAAGAAGTTTAGCACTACTAATCGAAGTTCTTTTAAAAATAATTATCTTTGGCACCTAAAAATAAATAAAGAACAGGATGAATCGCTTAGAATTTGTGGAACTTGAAGAAGAAGATCTTCCATTTGTCAAAGAAGTGTATGACTACTACACGCTTAACACTACAGTAGTTTACTCCATAGAGCCAGTCCCTATGGAAGATATCAGAAGTTTTGTTCCTGTAAAAGATTCTTTTTATCGTTCTTTTTTGCTGATTACTCCCGAAGGAGAAAAATGTGGTTTTTGTTATTTTAATAAGTTTAAACCCCGATCGGCTTTTAGTGTATCTGTGGAAATAACCCTTTATCTACTGCCTGGATTTGAAGGAAAAGGATATGGAACAGAAGCCTTACAGCGGATTGAACCTTTTGTTCATGATGGAGGATTCACGAATATTGTTGCTTTAATATCGGCGGATAATCTGGTTAGTCGACATTTGTTTGAAAAGTGTGGTTATACTTGTTGTGGAAATATAAAAAAAGTAGCCCGTAAGTTCAATCATTATCTGGATTTGATGTTTTATCAAAAGGAAGTGTAGATTCTTTGCGATCTAATGTATAAAAGAGAGTTAAAATATAATTTACAATGTTATTTTTCTTTTTTTGGAACAAAAGTAAATGGAATATTGTTACTTTTGCATATTCTATTTTTAAAGACACGAAAAGTGTAGAGAAATGATTAAAAAGCTTACTCACCTATTGGCTATTTTGTTTCTATTGATAAGTACCTCAGGGGTCTCTGTCAATAGTCATTTCTGTGAGGGTAAGTTAGTTTCTGTGTCCATTGATCATGAAGCAAATTCTTGTTGCTCCGGTATGGATAAAGCATGTAAAAAGTGCAAGGATGTATCTCATATTTACAAAGTTCAGGATGAATATGTACCTGGGCAGGTTCAGCAGGTTAATCCTCTTCTTTCTTTTAGTTTCTTGTCTGATTTATTTTTTTTATATTCAAACACATTCACTTTATATGGAGTGAAAACCGCAGAATCCTTACATTTTGCGCCCTATCTTTCACCTTTTCAAAACCATATTGTTGTTAGTATCGGAGGGCTTCGTGCGCCTCCATTTTTAGTCAATAATATTTGCTAAATTACTGATAAACAAGCATAATAGCTCTACATATTCTTTTAAGGAGGCAATAGGCTATGCTTTTGTTTATGCTGTAATTGTTAATGTCAACCTATCAGATTAATGATCTGAATGGGTTGGTTATTGCCTAATTATATAATTAACAAGAATAATATGCTTAATAAAATCATCAAGTATTTTCTTGAGAACAGAGTTATTACTTTCATCCTATTGATTGTGATAATAGTATGGGGATTGGCTACAGCCCCGTTTAACTGGCATGGTGGCTTATTACCTCGTGACCCTGTTGCCGTGGATGCAATTCCAGATGTAGGTGATAATCAGCAGATTGTTGCCACGGAATGGATGGGAAGATCACCAAAAGATATTCAAGATCAAATTACCTATCCTTTAACCACCTCTTTACTGGGTATTCCCGGAGTTAAGACCATCCGTAGTACTTCTATGTTTGGAATGTCCTTTATATATATAATATTTAGTGATGATGTGGAATTCTATTGGAGTCGTTCACGAATATTAGAGAAACTAAATTCATTACCTTCGGGTACGCTTCCCGATGGTGTTCAACCCTCTTTAGGGCCTGATGCCACGGCATTAGGACAAATCTTTTGGTATACGCTCGAAGGTAGAAATCCAAAGACAGGAAAACCTACCGGCGGATGGGACCCTCAGGAGTTACGTACCATTCAGGATTATTATGTAAAATATTCCTTGGCCAGTGCCGAAGGGGTTTCTGAAGTAGCTTCTGTAGGTGGATACGTGAAAGAATTTCAAGTGGATCTGAACCCTGAGGCCATGCGCTCTTTTGGCGTATCAGTTATGGATGTGATGGATGCGGTAAAAAAAAGTAATTTGGATATCGGTGCTGAAACCATGGAAGTGAACAAAGTAGAGTATCTGATTAGGGGACTGGGATATATTAAGAATATTGCCGACTTGGAGAATTCGGTTGTGACGTCTCGTAATAATATCCCCGTGAGAATAAAAGATATTGCGGTGGTTAATTATGGTCCGGCAACCCGCCGTGGAGGACTGGACAAAGAGGGGATGGAAGCCGTAGGAGCCGTGGTTGTGGCAAGATATGGCTCGAATCCCATGGAAGTGATTACCCATGTAAAAGATAAAATAAAAGAGATTGAGTCCGGATTGCCTCAAAAAGTTCTTCCCGATGGCACTGTATCCAAAGTAACAGTTGTGCCGTTCTATGATCGTACCCAGTTGATCAAGGAGACAATAGGCACACTTGAAAGTGCATTGACGCATGAAATATTGATCTGTATCATTGTTGTGATTGTGTTGGTAGTCAATATGCGAGCTTCTATAGTGATAGCAGGCATGCTTCCGTTAGCGGTTTTATCTACCTTTATTATTATGCGATATGTAGGAGTGGAAGCAAATATAGTGGCGCTATCCGGTATTGCCATTGCGATTGGTGTAATGGTCGACGTGGGAGTGGTGTTTATGGAGAATATAGTCCGGCATCTGGATTTTCCTGAGAACAGAGAGAAAGCTCATGGACAGTATCTTGTAACTCTCATTTATAATTCAGTGACAGAAGTATCCGGTGCAATTAGTACTGCAATGCTGACTACCATTATAAGTTTTATTCCGGTTTTTGCGATGCAGGCTCAGGAGGGTAAGATGTTTCACCCATTGGCTTATACCAAAACGTTTGCTTTGGCATCAGCTTTTGTTCTGGGACTGATTTTATTACCAACATTGGCCTATTGGATCTTTTCTTTGAATATACCAAGACGAGGTATTCGCAAAATTGTCAACTTGCTTTTGATTGTGGTTGGTCTATTACTGTTTGCCTTCAGTGGAGTAATGCCTGCACTGGCTCTGACTGCTATAGGAATAAATAATCTGCTGGCCTATAAATGGAAACCGGGAAAAGGACATTATCCAAATTATATCAATATAGGTATTACGTTGCTTACGGCTGTCTATTTATTATCATCAGAATGGTTGCCATTGGGACCACAAAACGGGATCCTACTCAATATGTTATTTGTTGCAGGAATAGTGGCCGTTATTTTGGCGCTGTTGTGGTCGTTGGTCATTCATTATGAACGAATTCTTCGTTGGTGTTTAGCTAATAGGTTGAAGTTCATTGCTATTCCCCTGATTACTTTATTGTTTGGATTGGTGATATGGATGGGTTTTGACAATACATTCGGTTTTGTGGCCAAAGGGTTTGAAACTGTAGGTTGGAATACATTTAGAAAAACGACCTTTTGGAGTGCCGCCAATAATAAATTTCCTGGTGTAGGAAAAGAATTTATGCCTAATCTGGATGAAGGTTCGTATTTGTTGATGCCTACTAGTATGCCACATTCTGGGGTGGAACAAAATCTTCAGAATATAGAAAAGCTGGATAGACGTCTAAAGAGTATCCCCGAAGTAGAATTAGCTGTAGGTAAATGGGGAAGGGCTAATTCAGCTTTGGATCCTGCGCCCATTCAAATGTATGAAAATACAATCAATTATCGTCCGGAATATATGTTGGATGATAATGGTCAGCGGGCACGGTTTAAGGTTGACCGGAAAAAAAGATTTATGCTTGTTGGAGGTCAAACATACGATCCGGAGAAAGGACTTCGTATAATTCCAAAAGATAGCCTGATTCCCGATAAATATGGAGAATATTACCGTCAATGGCGTCCTCAGATAAAAAATAAAAATGAAATCTGGGATGAGATAGTTAAAGTTACCCATCTTCCCGGATTGACATCTGCACCCAAACTTCAACCTATTGCCACACGTATGGTGATGCTTTCCACCGGAATGAGGGCACCAATGGGATTGAAAGTTTATGGTCCCGACCTGGAATCCATTGAAAAAGCGGGAAAGATGATGGAAAAAGCTTTAAAAGAAGTTCCTTCTGTGCTTCCGGCATCTGTATTTTATGATAGGGCAGTAGGTGCTCCTTATCTCGAAATAAAGTTGAACAGGGAGAATATGGCGCGTTATGGCGTTAAGGTTTCCGATTTGCAAGAGGTGATTGGTGCGGCTGTAGGCGGAATGAAACTTTCTACGTCTGTGGAAGGTCGTGAACGTTTCCCTATTCGTTTACGTTATGCAAGGGAATTGCGTGACAATCCACAGTCACTTGGTCAGATACTGATACCGACTTCTACCGGTGTGCAAGTACCTCTGAATGAACTGGCGGATATTAATTATGCCAAAGGAGCGCAAATGATACAGAGCGAAAATACTTTTCTGGTAGGTTATGTTATCTTTGATAAAGTATCTGATAAAGCAGAAGTTGATGTGGTGAACGAGGCGCAAAAAGTATTGGATGCCAATATTAAGGAAGGCAAGATTGCATTACCGAAAGGAGTAACATACAAATTTGCCGGAAACTATGAACAGCAGGCACGGGCAACGAGCCGGTTATTGATTGTAATACCGATTAGTCTAATGCTGATTTTGCTGATTCTCTATTTTCGCTTCAAATCAGTAACGGCATCGTTCATTCATTTCTCGGGTGTATTTGTTGCTTTTGCCGGAGGATTTATACTCATCTGGCTTTATGGACAAGACTGGTTTCTTAACTTTAACATTGCCGGAATGAATATGCGGGATCTGTTTCAGATGCATACTATTAATCTGAGTGTCGCGGTTTGGGTAGGATTCATTGCTCTTTTTGGTATAGCTACTAATGACGGAGTTCTGATGGGAACCTATATTCATCAAATGTTTCTTGATGAGAAACCAACCAATAAGGATGAAATTCGTGAAGCTGTAGTGAGAGCCGGACTCAAAAGGGTGCGTGCAGCTTCAATGACTACGGCGGCTACTTTAATAGCCTTGTTACCGGTACTGACTTCTACAGGAAAGGGCTCTGACATAATGGTGCCTATGGCTATTCCCACATTTGGGGGGATGTTGATTCAGACCATGACCATGTTTGTGGTACCGGTTCTTCAGTGTTGGTGGAGAGAACATGCCGTAAAGCACAATCGACTACCCGAACAAATTGAGACGAACTATTCAATTCAACCAGATGAAAAATAAAATAATAATTAGATATGTTTGTTTGTCAGTTATATTACTGACAACAAATTTGAGCTGGCTCAATGCGCAGGATAGCATTGCCGTTTATGTGGAGCAGGCTGTTAAAAACAATCCGAAAGTACGTGCTGATTTTGCTACCTATCAGGCTTCTTTGCAACGGGTTGCTCCCGCAGGTTCGTTACCGGATCCTGAACTAGGATTCAGTTTCTATCTGAAATCGATGGAACAGGTAAATGGCAAGCAAGTTGGAACACTGGATTTGATGCAGATGTTTCCGTGGTTTGGAACGTTGAAAGCTGCCAAGTCGGAGATGTCATGGATGGCGAATGCTTCTTACGAAAAATTTAGAGAGAGCAGTTTTGAAGTGATTTACAATGTTCAGGCTCAATGGTACCAGTTAAACAGTATCCAGGCAAAACTAACGAATGTCAGAGAGAATATCAAACTGCTGAAATCTTTAGAGGAAATTGCTCTTTATCGTTATAAATCCCCTCGTGTTAAAGGAACTTCCGGTAGTTCTGCTTCTTCTTCATCAGGTACTTCTACAGTTTCTTCAACAGCCGGAATCTCTCCGGGGGGCAGTGGTATGTCAGGAATGGGAGGCGCTCCATCCGGAAATAGTTCATTCTCTTCAACAATGCCTGCTAGTCAGCAACCGGCATCCATGGGGAGCATGCTTACTTCATCCATGAGCGGAAGTAATGGCGGTATGTCTGATGTGTTACGTATTCAAATTGAAAAAGTAGAACTGGAAAACACGTTGGAAACGACACAATCTCAGTTTACGGTGAATATGGCAACATTTAATGCTTTATTGGGGCGTGCATCTACTACTCCCACCTTTGTACCGGATACTTTGCAATTAAAGCCATTTATTGCCAATGATGCTGCTGCTTGGGGATTAGTTGTTGCCCGAAACCCAATGCTGTCAATGTGGAAAGCAGAAAGTGCTTCTTATGAAGCCAAGGGAGAAATGGCAAAGAAAATGGGCTATCCCATGATAGGTATTGGTTTAGAGTACATGATCAACAGCAAAAAACCAGAAGACATGAACAGTATGAATAGCATGAACGGAATGGACATGATAATGCCTATGGTTAAACTTACCTTGCCTATTTATAGAAAGAAGTACAAAGCTCAGATTAGTGATAGCAAATTTATGAAACAATCGGCTGAACTGCAATATCAAAACACACAGAATGAGTTGCAAGCAAATTTTATAGCCATAAATCTGCGAATAACTGATGCTTCTCGTAAAATAGCACTTTATACAAAGCAGCGTCAACTTGCACAAACTACCTTCGAATTGATACTTCGTGAGTTTGCAGCTTCCAGTGTGAGTTTAACAGATGTGTTACAGGTGCAACGGGAATTATTGAATTATAGTTTAAAACAGGTGGAATCAGTTGTTGAATATAATACAGCTGTTGCTGAATTTGAGAAGATAATAGCAAAAGATGATCTGATTATTAATAAAAAATAAGAATAAGATGAAAAAGCAATATAATAAATGGATCAATGAGACATTGAAGAAAGGTTCTTTGCGGTATCTGTTAATCTTGTTAATCGGACTGGCTTTAGGATGGCTCTTTTTTCATTCTTCCGGCCATAATGACAAAATATCTGCAAACGCAAATAAAGAGGTGAAGGAACATAAACACACAATATGGACTTGTTCAATGCATCCTCAAATCCGGTTGGATAAACCTGGTAAGTGCCCTATTTGCGGCATGGAATTAATACCATTAAAGGAGAGTGGTTCATCTGAAGACAGCTCTACTACTATCGACCCTAATGCCATTCAGTTATCTGATGAGGCTGTGGCATTGGCAAATGTGCAGACATCGATTGTTAGTAATGAAAATCCAATGAAGGATTTACGCCTTTATGGAAAGATTCAACCCGATGAACGATTGATGCAGTCTCAAACAGCCCATGTGAGCGGTCGTGTGGAACGACTTTGGGTAAATTATACGGGAGAATCTGTTAGAAAAGGACAAACACTTGTTTCTATTTATTCTCCGGAACTATATACTGCGCAGCAGGAATTGTTGGAGACTGTTCGAATGAATAGCTCTCAACAAAAACCTTATCTACTTGATGCAGCGCGTGAGAAATTACGCTTATGGAGTCTCACGGACCAACAGATAACTGCGATTGAAAGATCTGGAAAAGTCTCTCCAATTGTGGAGATAAAAGCAACGACCAGTGGCAAGGTTATTGCAAAGCAAGTAAATCAGGGTGATTACATTAATCAAGGTGCAGTACTGTTTCAGATTGCAGACTTATCACGAGTATGGGCTGTGTTTCAGGCTTACGAAGCTGATCTTTCATTCCTAAAATTGGGTAATAAAATTGATTTTACCATTCAGGCAATACCAGGGAAACTTTTTTCCGGCAAGATTTCCTTTATTGATCCTGTGATCAATTCTTCCACCCGTACGGTTGGAGTAAGGGTGGAATTAAATAACCGGGACAGTAAACTGAAAACGGAAATGTTTGTTACAGGTAATGTAATGGCTTCTTTGACTCAGTACAAAAATCAGTTGGTCATTCCTCAATCGGCAGTGTTATGGACGGGAAAACGATCCATTGTTTATGTAAAAGAACCCGGTGCTAAAACTCCAACTTTTAAAATGCGGATAATTGAATTAGGACCTTCGTTATCGGGGGCTTATGTGGTATTAAGTGGACTGAGTTTAGGTGAGGAAATTGTGACTAATGGCGCTTTTTCCATTGATGCGAGCGCTCAATTGGACGGAAAGAATAGTATGATGAATCAGTAATTTGAGATATATATATTTTGATAATTAATTTAAAAAACAAGAAAAATGAAAACAAGTATGATGAAAGTAACTTTAGTTTCAATTCTTTTAGTAAGTGCGACAGCACTTCCTATTGCGGCTACAACGATAGCTGTAAATGACAAAGCTTCTATTTCCGCAACAACTGCCGCAAAAGAAAAGCATGCGATGTTCGCCGTAAAAGGGAACTGTAATGAATGTGAAGCTCGTATAGAAAAAGCGGCAAAAGGAGTCAAAGGGGTGATTTCTGCAAAATGGGAACAAAAAACTCAAATGTTACATTTGCAGTATGATTCTTCTCAGACAACTCCGGAAGTTGTGATGAAAGCGATTGCAAAAGTAGGGCACGATGCTGGTAAATTTAAAGCAACAAATGCTGTTTACAATGCTTTACCTAAATGTTGCCAGTATAAGAGATAATATTTTTATCAGAGATCTGATTGGATAATTCAGATTAATGATCTATATTTGACTCCATAATAAGCAGGTTAAAAAAACTGCTTATTATGGAGTTAATTATTTTATTATGAAAAACAAAGAAAGCATACTATTACTAAAATTAATCCAAAAAGGTGATAAGTCTACATTTAAACATTTATTTGACACTTATTTCTCTCCGAATTTATCTCGTTTCATAAATTTATATATATACCTGTGGGAAAACAAACAAAATATCGGAATAAAGTTTTCTTTAAAAGTTTATCTTTTATCTCATTTTTTTGTATTGACTACCGGACATTTTCTTGCCAACTCAGTATTTATTACATAAGAGTTCATCGATTTGAAAATAAATAATTTTAGGATTAAATAAAAATAAAAAGGAAAAGTATGCGAAAAAGAAATTTATTTCTTGTTTTGTGCCTGCTTGCCGGGCCAGTTTTCTCACAATCGGTTCCTCAGTTGGGATCAAATAGAATAAAAGATGTTGTTGCAGCAATGACACTCGAAGAGAAAGTAAAGATAGTAATGGGGCTGGGTGGTGACACATGGACAAACCCGAAAGAAGGTAAACCTACTGTTATTGTTCAAGGAGCTGCTGGATGTACGTATGGTATTGCTCGTTTGGGGATTCCTCCAACAGTATTGGCAGACGGACCTGCTGGGCTACGCATTGTAGCAAATCCGGATAATGCAGATGGTACTCGTTATTGTACTGCATTTCCTACAGCTACGGCTATGGCATCCACTTGGAATACCGAAATGGAAGAAAATGTGGGTAAAGCAATGGGAAAAGAGGTCTTAGAATACGGTTGTGATGTATTATTAGCACCGGCCATGAACATACAACGCAATCCATTGAATGGAAGAAATTTTGAATATTTTTCTGAAGATCCATTTGTTGCCGGCAAAATGGCTGCATCATTTGTACGAGGCGTACAATCCCAAGGTGCCGGAACATCAGTAAAGCATTTTGCAGCCAACAATCAAGAGACAAATCGTGGTTCGGTAAATGAAGTTATAAGTCAACGGGCGTTGAGAGAAATTTATCTGCGTGGATTCGAAATTGCGATTAAAGAGTCGAATCCTTGGACTGTGATGACATCATACAACCGTATAAATGGTTTTCATACAGCTGAAAATTATGATTTGCTGACAACAATCCTCCGTCAAGAATGGGGATTTAAAGGGATGGTTACTACTGATTGGACAAGTGGAACGGACTGGGTAAACCAAATGCATGCTGGCAATGAAATGATAATGCCAGGGGATAAGAAGCAAGCCGAAGAATTGTTAAAAGCTGTCAGAGACGGACGTTTAGATGAAAAAGTACTTGACGAAAACATCTCCTGTATTCTCGAATATATAATGAAAACTCCTAGCTTTAAAAACTATAAATATTCAAATAAACCTAATTTGGAGACAAATGCACTTGTAGCACTTCATGCAGCCGAAGAAGGAATGGTATTACTTAAAAATGAGAATGAGGCCTTACCATTTAAAAAAGTGAAAAAGGTGGCTCTGTTTGGTAAAACATCGTATCATTTTATCACAGGTGGAACTGGTAGTGGAGAGGTAAATTATAAACATGCAGTTTCTTTGCAGGAAGGATTGGAAAACGCGAAATATAAGTTGGTAAGTCCTTTGAAAGATTATTATGTAAATATCATAGATTCAGTGCTTGGAAAGTTGAAAAATGCGACTAAGGAATTTGGAGGAGATAAAAAATTCGCGATAGATAAAATGATTGAAATAAATCTTTCGGATAACTTAATAGATGCATCAGTAAAAGCTTCAGATATAGCTGTAATTACCCTCGGACGTACTACGGGTGAAGGATGGGATAGAAAAGAAAACGACTATTTTGTACTATCCAATGCAGAACAAGAAATGATCCGTAAGGTATGCAAAGCTTATCATGCTGCAAAAAAGAAAGTGGTGGTCGTTTTAAATATCGGTGGACCTATTGAAACTGAAAGTTGGAAAAATTATCCCGATGCCATTTTTCTTGCATGGCAAACAGGACAAGAAGGAGGCAATGCCGTTGCTAATATTTTGAGTGGAAAAGTCAATCCGTCAGGAAAAACAGCACAAACATTCCCTGTAAAATATGCAGATGTTCCATCTTCATCAACTTTTCCGGGAGAACCTGCTGAAAATCCCATCAATTCATTCTATAATGATGGCATCTATGTGGGGTATCGTTATTATGATTCTTTTAATATAAAACCTTCTTACGAATTTGGTTACGGACTTTCTTATACTACATTTAAATACTCTGATTTAAAATTGAGTAGTACCACTTTCAGTAACAAAATGAATGTAACTGTTACAATAACCAATGCAGGAAAGGTTGCAGGAAAAGAGGTTGTGCAATTGTATTTGAGTGCACCTCAAAACAAAATTGAAAAACCGGTCCAAGAGTTAAAAGGTTTTGCAAAAACTCGCTTATTGAAACCTAATGAAAGCCAAATATTGACATTCACGCTTGATGAACGCGCTTTGTCTTCCTATTGGAGTGGCATTAGCTCATGGGTCGCTGATGCAGGAAAATATGAGGTGAAGATTGGAACTTCATCACGTGACATAAAGGCAACAACGTCTTTTAATTTGGATAAAAGCATAGTTGTCGAAAAAGAACATTATGTACTTCAACCTGACAGATATGTTAAGGAGATTAGTATCACTGATAAAAAATAGACTAAAAAATTTGTATTTGAAAACGTATCTTAGAGTACTTTGTCTAACAATATTTTTTTATCTCTACGATACAATATTAACTAATATATTTATGAAAACAAGGGTAATATTTTTTTTATGTATTTTTGTGAGTTTGTTATATCCGCTACAAGGATATACAACTACTTATAATCCGAAAGCAAATCTTGCTTCAGTGATAATCTCCGGTGATGTAAGATTTACCGTATTAACACCGCGTGTCATTCGTATGGAATGGGACTCCACAAAAACATTTAACGATCAATCGTCCTTTTTGGTTATCAACCGCAATCTGCCTGTGCCTGAATTCACACGAAAAGAAAAAGGAGGATGGATAATAATCAAGACAAATGAAATGGAATTGAAATATAAAAAAAATACAGGCAAATTTACAAAGGAGAATTTACAAATCAAATATTTGGATAAGCAGGAGGCATTTGTTTGGAGACCGGATAACAAACAAAAGGGGAACTTAAAAGGTACTTATCGTACTTTGGACGGTTACGACGGAGAGTATATTGGTGGAAAATTTGATGATAAGAGTAAAAAAATGCCGATTGAAGATGGAATACTTTCAACAGACGGATGGACATTGATTGATGAATCAACGAACTTCCTTTTTGACCAGAGTGATTGGCCTTGGGTGGAAGAACGAAAAGATAAGAATACGCAGGATTGGTATTTTATGGCATATGGCAAACATTATAAAAATGTGCTGAAAGATTTTACTCTTATAGCGGGAAAAGTTCCGTTACCTCCTCGCTATGCATTTGGCTATTGGTGGTCACGTTATTGGAATTATTCGGATAATGACTTACGAAATCTTGTTGCTAATTTTGAAAAATATAGTATCCCGTTGGATGTTTTAGTCATTGATATGGATTGGCATGAGACAGATAGACATCAATGGACAGGTTGGACATGGGACAAAAATTTATTCCCAGCTCCAGATAAATTCTTACAATGGACAAAAGCAAAGAACCTTAAAGTAACTTTGAATCTTCACCCAGCGGATGGAATAGCTCCTTTCGAGGAACCTTATGAGGAATTTGCAAAAAAGATGAACTTTGATACATCTGCAAAAAAAAATATACCTTATGAAGGTTCGAACAAAAAATTTATGCAAAATTTGTTCGGTGTTATTTTGCATCCTATGGAAAAGCAGGGTGTTGATTTTTGGTGGCTTGATTGGCAGCAGTGGGCAACAGATAAGAATATAAAAGGATTGAGTAACACTTGGTGGTTAAACTATACATTTTTCACAGATATGGAAAGAAATAGTGAAAAGCGACCTCTTATTTATCATCGTTGGGGTGGATTGGGCAATCACCGCTATCAGATAGGTTTTTCAGGCGATAGCTACATTACATGGGAATCTCTTGCTTTTCAACCTTATTTTACGAATATAGCTTCTAACGTACTTTACACTTATTGGAGTCATGATATTGGCGGTCACATGTTTTTTGGGAAAAATTATTTGGATCCTGAATTATATGTTCGTTGGATGCAATATGGCGCATTGAGCCCTATATTTAGAACTCATTCGACGAAAAATCCACTTTTAAATAAAGAAATATGGAACTTTAAAGGAGAATATTTTGATGCTCTTCAAAAATCTATATCACTACGATATGAATTAGCACCTTATATCTATACAATGGCTCGTAAAACCTATGATGAAGGAATAGGCCTTTGCCGGCCAATGTATTATGATTATCCGAAAGTAGAGCAAGCTTATCAATATCCATCACAGTATATGTTTGGTGATAATGTCTTGGTCGCTCCCATCGGAAAGGCAGGTGTGGAGGGCATTTCAAAAGTTAAAGTATGGTTACCTGCCGGCGATGATTGGTATGAGTGGCAAACAGGAACTATGTTAAAGGGAGGACAAGAAATTGAAAGAGAATTTACAATAGACGAATATCCTATTTATATTAAAGCGGGAGCAGTGATTCCGATGTACCATAATGTGAAAAATCTTCAGAGTGAACCAAACCAGACTGTAATCGGTATATTCCCTGGAAATAGTGGTTCGTTCGATATCTATGAAGATGCTGGAGATGATAAAAATTACGATACGCAGTATGCTTTAACAACGGTTTCTTCGGTAAATACAGATAGGACACAGCATATCACGATTTTTCCTAGAAAAGGAGCTTATAAAGAAATGCCGGAAACAAAAGATTATACTATAAAAGTTTATGGAGCTGAGATGCCAAAGTCGGTGTCTGTGAATGGGGTAAAGTTAAATTATGGCTTTATTATGAATAATCGGGATTGGAATTATTCAGGAAAAGAACTAGCTATTATTATTCCACTGCCATTGGCGCAATGCAATAGCAAACATGAAATTGTTATCGAATATGATAAGGAACATGTGATGAATGTGAATGTCGGATTAGTTAAGAGATTTAAAGAGCTTTCAAAGAGATACTCTGAATACAAATTTGGCAGCCATCCTTGTTGGCCAAGTGGAATAGTGCCTGAGGTTGTTGGTAGATGTGAAGAAACGAATCGAAAAATAGAATATGAGCCCGAAAGATTCTATGAGCATATAGATTATTTTATTTCCAATGAGCAAAAAAGTTGGGACTTAATGAAATAACATATTATATAATTTATCTAAAAATGAAATATATAATTGTTTACTGAATTGGATAGATATGTAAAAGATGTGATACTATAAAAGGCAAATCTCATAAAAGAATAAATCTTAGAGATTTGCCTTTTTGTATTTATTCAGAGAGCCTTTTTTTATGCTTCAAAGAAAATTATTTCACTCTTCTGTTTCGCTGGTTATCTGCTTTTGTGACTTTAGATTTACCAATTCTTTTTCCTGTAGCCTCTACTATACTACCATTCTTTCGGGGAGCATTAGATGGCTTTGGAGCTGTTGGTTTTTCGGCTGTTTTTTTCATTTTTGTTTATTAGTTAGCGTCGTTTCTCCGTCTGGAATATAAGCTATCTTGACCACAACCTTTCTCACCGTTGCCTCTTTGTCTACCCAAACAGATGCTTTGTGCAGTTCTCCAGGGAAGAGTAAGAAAAAGGTATTTCCAGTCATTGTATAATATTTAATTCTATCTCCTGAATAGTTGATTACATCTTTTTTGGGGTTGTAAGTGTTGATTTCTTTAGCATCAGATGTGGAGATTAATCCCATACGTTCGGCACCTGTTACAATATATTGAAAATCGATATATTTTTTATGTGCTTCAATTTGCACTATGTCTGGAGACTTTGTTTTAGCATCAGTTATGCTCGCAAAGCATCGGTCGCCGTCAATACTATATTTCCCGACAGGCATGGTGGCCAAATTATTTTCTTTCAAAAACTTGAAAATCTTTTCCCACATGGTTTTATCTTTATGATACTGAGTGGCAAATTTTATATAGTCTGTGGTTTTACTGGGTACAATATTCAGCCCGTTTGCCCATTCTCTTGCTTTTACCCATTTTTTTGCATCATTTTTTGTCCACTCCCGGGATTCTGTTTGTGCCGAACCTATGGAAACTATAACAAAAAGGAGTAGCGCAACTGCCGTTATTTTTCCAAAAACTTTTTTTATCATTTCTATCTTTATTTTATTAATTTATTGGCAAAGATAAACAAATAATTTTTGGACAGAGATTTTATAAGAAAGAATTCTGACTACTTATAAAAAGAGAAGTCCTGTTACAATAGATAATCTACATAACAGGGCCTAACTATTTTAGAATATGTTATTATTTTTTTCGGAAAACAGTATAAAGAATATTTCCAGTCTTATCCATCATGTGAATTTGTAAATCCTTAGGAGTTATAGAAAAAACACTGAATCCAGCTTCACTGCTGCAAAAACGAGTACCTTCAATTGCTTTAACCGGGCGGCTCAGAGAGCCAGATGAATTTACTATTAAATCAACATCAGAGCCTTTAAACCGTAAATGCTGAAAGTTATGGATATGTCCACAGGCATATACGTCTACCTTGTACTTATTTAAAATAGGGAGTAATCGTTTCTGCATATCAGCACGTTCACTCTCTTCTTTACTGGTTTCACAATAAATAGGGTGGTGGCCTATGACAATTTTCCAATCTTCTTTGGAAATGGAAAGTACAGAATCTGCCCACGCCAATTGTTTCTCGTAGTCTTGTTTGTAAGCATCCGGATAGGTCGTTTTATTTTCCCGATACTTATCCATTAATGGAGTTGTATCAAGATAGATCAGGCGAACACTTGTACTGTTTTCATTCCATACCTGAGTATAATAACGTGCTGGAATTATCCATCGTCGGCTTACTTTAGAATAGTCCAATACTGCCTGAGTATTTCCGCGATACTCATGATTACCACATATTGCGTACCATGGAATCATTAATGAGGGATGGGAGTAAATTAGTTCGTAATTTGTCATCCATAAAGGATCATTAACCGACTGAACTCCCATGAAATGATGTGTATCTCCCGCAGCTATGATGAAATTTATATCAGCTATATCCGCCATACGTCCCATTTCTTCGGCTATAGGTTTTTGATCATAATAACCATTACGACCAAGGTCATTAGCCATTATAAAATTGAATCTATCTGCAAAAACTGATTTGTCAGCTTCTTGTGCTGGCGCCCATAATGTGATTAATGTAAGAGCAAGAAAAAGAATTTGTTTGAATCGCATATATGTAAATGTTTTAAACCGTCTGATTTTAATTACTTTTTGTTAAAAGCTCCAAAATAAGAGGCTGGTAAAGCAGAGGTGTAAGTCTTCCCATTAATAACTATACCTGTGGAAGAAAACAAAACCGTACGAGTTGTTGTTGCTCCGGTAAGAGCTGGTCCATCAGTCAAAGTAAAATCCCAGGAACTGTCCAGTTCATCATTAACCAAAGGGTTAGTATTGAAAGGGAAGTTTACAAATTTAGGATCATTATCTCCCACAGCTTGACCTGCTTTATCATTTGTGCCATATACCACATCAACAACACCGGTTTTAAATCCATCGTATGCAGTTTGATTGGCAGCCTGATGTATAGTCAGAGAACTTTTTTGAATGCCGGAAGCTAGGAAATTGTAATTAAACACACTTTGTTCGTCTGCCAATGAAGCTGAACTATTTTTGATACCAAAGAGACAATTTACCAGTAAGTTATTGAATACATTGGCTATTACACCTTTTTCGGCCCAAATAGAACCACCTTTCAATCCGTCTCTTCTCCATCCGGCGTTAATAATGGTATTGTTATAAGCATTAATTGTTTTGATGGGGCGGGTAGCGCTTACACCGGATCCAGACAATTTAAATCCATTTGTATTTGGGCTGTAGATAAGATTTCTGGTTGCATCCAATGCGACTCCGGCTTTCACATTGATAGCTTCACCTCCGGTTGCACCTACAGCATAAAAGATATTATTTGCCACAATACAATTACCCCCCATCAGATATAGAGCATCTTCTCCGGTATATCGAAAGGTAGAGTTAGTGATCACATATTTCCCATCTACGTTATTAGTATTAAAAGCAACCATTCCTTCACCTCCATCAGCTTTGAAAAGACCATTTACCACTGATGGAGAACTTTTGGTGGTGATAGCTCCGGTATATTCCACAATTACATTATCAAGCACCATAGCCGGGCACTTTGTGCTTCCTATAATGCCTCCCCATAAACGAGTGTATTTATTGGCTGTGGTACGTTCGGTTTCAGGGACGGTGAATCGAATCTTGTTCGTATTGCTTCCATAACAATAAAGGTTCCCATCTACCAAAAACTCTATTTTAGTATTACTCTCATCAAGGGCTGTAGTTGAAAAAATAATTTGTGCTCCTTCTTGGATCGTAAGCGTCTTCCCTTCTGCCACTCTAATCTGGCCAGTTACATTAACGATGGCGTTTTTCTCCCAGATACCTTCTACATCTCCTTTCACATCGTTCATTACAACAATATCTTTTTTGACGGTTACAACACAAACAGCTGTTTGAGCTTTATTTACTAAAACAGTAATATTAGCATTACCCTCGTTAACAGCAGATATATTGCCATCAGCATCCACAGTAGCAACATTATTATCCGAAGAGCTCCAATCGGTGCTTTCCACATTTGCTTTGGTAGGTGCAATTGTAACGGTTAGCTTTTGTAAATCACCGGGTTTCATCGTAAGTGTATTAGCTGAAAGAGTCACTGTTTGGATCGCAATAGTAAGATCGTCTTTGCTACATGCTTGTAGTAGTAACACGCAAATAATAGCCAGGCTCATTAAAGAAAGAATCATTTTTTTCATATTCTTCATTATTAATAAAATAAAAGTGATATATTATAATTTATAGCGAATGCCTATACGGAAATTACGACCATAACTATTGTCTTTAACCAAAATATTTTCACCCACCGTTTGCATTGAATAATCAAGAGTAGTGACAGAGTATGGTTTTTTTATAAATACCTGTGAATGGGGATTAAGCAGATTATTTGCTTTTATAAAAATGGATATTCCATTTTTAAAACGTTTTTCAAGAGAAGCGTCAAATTGTACAAGCGCTTTTTCCCACATGTCATCGTTTAGATATCGTGATACAGAATAAATTCGTTCGCCAGTATAAGATGCTGCAATCTGGGCATCCCATCCTTTTTTATCATCTTTATAAAGTAGGGAGATATTGGCCACATGCTGTGACTGACCATTAAGCGGTCGTTTTTGATCTATCAAAGCCACTATTTTATCACCTGATGCGGAACGCTGCCATTGTTCTTTTGTCGTAGTTATATTTGATTTTGTGTAGGTATAGTTGCCTTTAATCCCGAATGAGTGAACGTATTTTACGATATCAATTTCAGCACCATAGTTATTGGCCGTTCCGTAATTTTGAGGCATATATGAAGCATCCTGTCCTTCCACATACATTCCGTTTTCAATGGGATTCTTAATTCGTTTATAAAAAAGTCCTGCCATCAATTGCTCTGAATGTGAAGGAAAATATTCGTAACGAAAGTCCAGATTATCAGCTACAGTATGTTTTAAGTTAGGGTTGCCTCTCTCTGAATAATCTTCATAAATATTTTTGTAAGGCACGATCTCAAAGAAGCTAGGGCGATTGATGGACCGAAAATAAGAAAGTCGGAAGTTCTGTTTTTTCCATGGACTGAATTTAAGATGAACACTGGGAAGAATGTCTGTATAGCTCTGTTCTCCTTCAGGTTCTGCCGCGCTGGTAGGGTACAATAAAGAATATCCCTGATCTGTTTTTTCCACTCGTACTCCACCAAAAATCTGAAGTCTTTTGAACTGAAGGCGATACTGAAGATAGCCAGCCGAAATATTTTCTTTTGCCTTGTAGTTTAATGGATCACTGATTCCTGAACCATCTTTCACGCGATATTTTATTTCTGTATAATCATTCCAGTCCACGCCTTTAACCAACACACGCTCTTCATACTCAGATTTGCTATCATCCCAAGGTTCCAATGTATAATTGGCATAAAAGTTATTGCGTTTTTTTTTGCGATACATCCCTCCAGCGGAGATTTTGAGGAGTTCTTTGTTTGAAACAATAGGGTTCCAGTCCAGTGAAGCATATCCGGACCAATCATTATCCGAATTATGTTCCCACCGATGGGTAGCTTCAGAAGCTGTAGTCATATCTCCTGTAGATTGGTGATAAGTAGTTCCTCCTATTGTTGTATTATCAGGCGCTGCACTGCGGGCAGTAGAGTAACTGGCTATCCAATTGAATTCAAGTATATCTTCTAAAATAGTATGTTCTCCGCGTAAAGCACTGTTAAAAATGCTTTGATTATTGTATCGGAATCGTGTGCTGAAAGAAGTCTGATTGCTTGAATTATTATCAGGTATCCAAACCGTATATTGATCACGAACTTGTGCACTAGTCATATTCATAAAAGAATTGAACCACATCAATTTTTGTCCGTGTCCTAGCTTATAATCCATCTTGGCATGAACGCCGTATCTCTGTTGTTGTTCGGAATAAGTACGCTTCGACATATCTGTGACATTTGTGTTATTAGATACATCTTTCGTTTCAAGTGCTGTTGAAAAAATTACTCCATCGTTCCCGCGGTAGCTATTCTGAATACTACCGGCAAAAATAATACCAAAGCGTTTATCAAAAAAACGATTCCCGATAGCAATACCCGCCCACATACTTGGCTGTACGTTGTTTCTTTTCAAACGGATAGTTCCTTTGGGAAAATCATTGGTTGAGGCCTTATAACCATCTCCATTAATTTCATAGGGTGATTGGGAGTTTATCTCTTTGTAATCGTAAGAATCAAATTTATGATTGAAAAACATTGAATTGTATCCCATGGAAGCATTTACCGAAAAGAGAAAGTGATTTGGAGCATCTTTCATCAACATGTTTACAGTCCCTCCAATTGCATCTCCTTCCATATCGGGTGTTAGAGCTTTAGTAACTTCCAACCTGTCAAGTAGCTCCGAAGGAAAAATATCCAAAGGTACATAGAGATTCTTATTATCAGGACTGGGTATCTTTACTCCATTTACTAATGTATAATTATAACGTTTATCCATTCCCCGAAGTATAGCATATTGCCCATCTCCGTTTTCATTTCTTTCTACCGTAACTCCGGACATTCGTTGTATTACGTTGGCTACAGTCAGATCCGGTGATAATTCAATAGCCTTGGCTCCAATCACGTTGAGAATAGTGTTCGCGTTGCGTTCAGTCTCGATAGTGCTACGGTCCGAAGTTCTATCTTTTGTGCCAATGATCTCAATGTCAATCAGTTTTACATCATTAGGACTCAGAGCAAAATTAATCATCAGTTCATTATTATTCATTGCTTTAATGAGCTGTTTCTCTTGTTTATACCCCACATATGTACAAACAATCTTGTATTCTCCCTTTTTTATATTACGTAGTGAGAAACTTCCATCCAGTCCTGTTATAGCACCACCGCCTTTTATTCCGTCTATATAGACGGTGGCACCAATCAGTTGTTCTCCTGTTATAGCGTCTTTTACTTTGCCTTTAATATTTATAGCGTACAGCATTGGAGAGATTATAAAAAAGAAGAGAATTGCAATAATTTTGCATCTACATTTCATAACGAGCCGTTTTTATTTTGGTGCAAAAGTATGTGGCTTATGTGACATTTAGATTTCTATAAAAATACATTTCTGTGAAGCTATTATAAAAAGGATAAAAACATTCATAACTATACTTTGAATTTTTATTCCCACACAAAGAATGGTTCTTCGTCACTTTTGGTGGAAGATCTATCCGAACTTAGCTAAAATGATTTTCCTTTTTAGCAGAGGCAGGCTGGCTCTTCCATACATTTGTCTTTTCAAATTCTTTATTCTATTTACATTTCCTTCCACCACACCAT
>JAATGU010000029.1 GCA_015654535.1 Bacteroidales bacterium | reverse complement strand
TATGGTTCAACCGACTTTGCCATTGAAGATTGCAATGGTTATATCCTGACTTTCTCACAAGAAAAATAAAAATAATAATGAAAAGATTACCCGTACAACAAATGTAATTGTTTCGTTGCTACATTTAAAAGGAATCTCTATGGCAGGAGATATATTGGAAAATATTACTTTAATGCAATTACACAATGCCGGAATAAAAATAAAAAGAGTGGCATAATAAAGTGGCAATTGCAGGATTCGGCGGAACATCCATCCACAAGTTGAAATCATTCTCCAATCCAAAAGCTGGATGAAGCCTATCGAAAAGTATTAAACAGTAAAGCAAAATCCCGCAGAGATGAAGTTTAATTATCATCTCTGCGGGTAAGAATAATTGATGCTTATGAAAATTTTACTGTATATTTACTCAATCGTTATCATTAACCGGTCTTTCCCCGGGTTTTCCTTTTGGTTCCATGCCTTTTTTCGGAGCATTCTTAAGTTGTTCCGCTTCAAAGTCCTTCCATTTACTAAATTGATCGGAAGTAAGGATTTTTTTTAATTTCTTATCTTTATGTTCCGCAATCTTTTTAGCGGCAGCAGCTTTTTCTTCAAAACTCTGAGAATCACTATTCCTATCTCCTTGCGGCATTCCTCCACCAAAATCACCGTCACCCATGGGCGGCATTCCTCCGCCCATATCTCCTCCCGGACCTCCCATTGGTGAACGGTTTTCAGCGCCTTCTCCAGACTTTTGTTGAGCTTGTTGCTGTTTAAACAACTTTCGTTGCTCATTCAGATTTAGTTTGTATATTTTCTCATACTGAGTTTCATTAAGCTGAACTACTCTCTTCATTTGTTCAGTAATGTGCCTTGCCATCCCCTCAGGTGATGGGACTTCATGTGTCGCTTTCTTGTCTGGCTGTTGAGCCATAATGCTCATTGATAAACATGTAAATGCTGCTATCAATACTACTTTAACTGTCTCCTTCATAATTCTAATTGTATTAAGCAAACCCTGTTCTTTTAAACAGACCAAAAATAGTCAACACTTTCTCTATAAAAAAATAGAATCGACAAAAGGGCATAATTTATATATAGAATACCTGTTGGTAGAATTAAATTAGTGCATATTTAATTTATCCAATGGGGTTGTTTTTTAATTTGTTAATATATTGTGGAATTGTCATTCTGTTGATCTTTGCTATCATTCTGGTAAAGACGTCGTCCTTCGTCGGTAGTCTATCACCGATTTTGCCAGTCTTTGCATGGTTCTTTACGGTATACTGGCATCAAATATTTATCTAATCTTGTACAAAAGAATATATTGTTTTGTACAAGATAAAAACATCTTCTGTACAAAAGAAACTAATATTTTGTACAAAAAGAATCGATTATGTGCTGACGACCTTTGCATACTTTTTAGTCTAAGGACTATTCTTTGGTTTATAAAATCAGACTACTAAGTAATATATTTTAATAAATGGTACCTTTCAAAGGCCTATTTATAAATGAAATAATTACAAATTAAGTAGCTGGTTCTACTAATAGTGCTCGATAAAGGTGATAGATAGATTCCCAAACACCTTTTTTGTGACGGATAAGTGATGAATGAATATGCATTTTAGAAAAACAAGTTCTGTAAGTCAATGCATTAAGTTGAAATCGTGATAGGTGACGGATAGAATCATTAATGGAAAACCTACTCAATAATCCAAATCATCAAAGCAAAACAAAAGTTCGCCATCAAAAAAAGATAAGACCTCCCCTCCTATCTATTATTTAGAGCGCACTTTTATAATTCAAAAGAGGAAACATTATGAAAACTATTATTTCTTTAATTTCTTTTCAGCTGCTTTTTTTGCCTCTTTTGCAGCTTTTTCAGCTGCTTTTGCTTCTTTTTCAGCTGCTTTTTTTACTTCTTTTTTCTGTTCTGCGGCTTTCTTTTCTTTATTTTTAAAATATCCTTTTAAAAAGAAGTTATGTTTTGCAGCAGTCATATTTTCGTCTAAACCTTTGGAACCATTTTTAAGATTTATAATAGTTTTATTCAGATTTTCTGCAAGAGTTTTATCCTGAATTAACCGACCAAGAGTTCCTTTTCCATTATTTATTTTTATCATTATTTCCGCCAGCTGTTGGGTAATAACTTCTGCATTACTGGCAGTAACCTTTAAACTACCTATGATAGCATCTGTTTCAACCGGTTCAGTAGATTTCAGTAATTGGCCTTCTTTTGCCAAAGGTGCATCGGAGCTTCCTTGCAAAACATTTACAAGTTTATCACCAATAATACCTTCAGAACCGATAGCAACGCTACAATCTGATTTGATAAACTTCCACACTTCCTTCTTAAGATACATGTCAACTCGGACCGTTGAGTCATTCACAATCATTATATTTTCCACCGTACCAACATTAATACCAGAAAAACGGACATTGTTTCCAACCTGCAATCCACCAACATTAGAAAAATTGGAAGAAATGGCAAAGACCGGATTAAACAAATTCTTTTGTTTCCCAATAATGAATATGGCGAGAACAAATAAAGTCAAACCTCCGGCAACAAAGAGTCCTAAACGAATTTTAAATCTTTGAGTATGTATGCCCATAATGTAATTTATTAGTATATTTATCTGATTACTTGGTAATAAGTCCTTTATGTTTATTTGAAAAATAATTTGATCGTATTATCAATTGATTTCTCAAATTGACTTAAATTACCTTCTTTATACGCTTTGCCATCTTGCAACATGATAAGTCTGTCAGCTGTCATGCGGGCACATTCAATATCATGAGTGATAATGATCGACGATGCTTTATATTTCTTTTGAACATCATTGATTAGTAAACTTATCTCATCCGATGTTACCGGATCAAGTCCTGTTGTAGGTTCATCGTATAAAATAATTTTAGGATCAACAACAATGGTTCGTGCCAGACTTATTCGTTTCCGCATTCCACCTGATAGCTGCGCGGGCATTTTATGTAGGGCATCCAATAAACCCACATTTTCTAACACTTCTTCTATTTTAGCATCTATTTCTATTTGCTTAAGATGCCCTTTAATTCTTTTTAATGGAAACTCCAGATTTTGTTTCACCGTCATGGAATCATACAAAGCTCCACTTTGAAAGAGGAAACCCACTTCCTGACGCACTTCGTCCATTTCTCTGCCAGTCAATGTAGTGACATCTTTATCAAACACTTTAATAGTTCCACTATCCGCTCTCAACAAGCCAACAATACATTTTATTAATACTGATTTCCCGCTTCCAGATTTGCCCAGTACCACTAAGTTTTCACCTTTATAGAGTTTTAAAGAAAAGTCTTTAAGAACTTCTTGTGTGCTAAATGACTTTGTTAGATTCGTAATTTCTATAACAGTCTCTTTAGTTTCCGCTTTGGGCGAATCTTGCAATAACAAATCTGTTTGTTCTGTTTTCATAATGTTAGCATGTCCGTTACTTGTACCGCAATCATATCAACAATTAAGATCAAAAGAGACGCCAGTACCACAGCTGAATTTGCCGCTTTTCCTACACTTTCTGTTCCTCGTCCTGCATTATATCCTTTGTAGCAACCTACTAATCCGATAACTCCTCCAAAGAAAAAAGACTTCACCACAGCAGGTAATAAATCAATAAATCCTACATGTCTAAAAGCTTGTGAGAAAAATAAGACGAGTGACACATCTCCTTTTATATTAGCGCCAAACCAACTTCCTATAATGCCAAGTCCATCAGCATACAATATTAAAAGAGGGATCATAAACGTTGCAGCCAATACTCTGGTCACAACCAAAAAACGCATCGGATGAGTGGAAGAGACCTCCATTGCCTCTATTTGTTCAGTTACTTTCATACTTCCTAATTCAGCCCCCATACCGGATGCAACTTTCCCTGCGCAAATAAGAGCCGTTATTACGGGCCCCATTTCACGAATTAACGAAATAGCGACCATTCCCGGAAGCATAGTTTCTGCACCGAAACTTACAAGTGCCGGACGCGATTGGATAGTCAGTACAAATCCCATAATAAAGCCCGTAACTGATATGAGTGATAACGATTTATAACCGATTGCAAAGCATTGATGAAAGAACTCACGTACTTCGAATTTACGGGAAAATGTTTCTTTTACAAAGCTTGTTATAAATAAAATAACATCCGCAAAATCAGTTAAAAAGTTATTGGCAATAGCTGCTTTTGAGAGGGTACTTTCACTTAGCTTCAAGGTTTGATTTCGTGCGATTTCTTTCGCCCTTGAAACTGGAATATTAATTTTCATTTCACAGTTAATTTTATGTGTAGTATTTCTTTATAAAATAAATAATATAAAACAAGATATCTATTTTTAACCACATAGTCTACAATCGCATAATATGATTCTAAATAAATTAATAACACCTAGAATTAACAATAGTTTATCAATCTTCTAAATAAATAATTGATTATCAGATAAATAATCAATTATTTAATATCTCACAAATAAAACAAAGTTATTATTCACAATTTAACATCATAAAAAGCACAAATGAAATCTATTTTATTAATTAAAAAACATCAACACATATACAAAAGAAGAGAAGAATAGTGTAGTAAATTAAAAAATAGTGTACGATGCAAACCCATAATAAATAGGTTTGCAACCACACCAATAAGAATCAATGATTATTTTCTTTTTCCAAAGCCGCTACTTTTCCAAGACGACGTATAAACCTTTCTTCGCCTTTGAAACGTGCATTTAGGAATGCCAATGCCAACTCCAATGCTAAGTTATATCCGGTAATCTGACCACCCAAACACATAACATTCATATCATCATCTTCCACTCCTTGATGAGCAGAGAATGAATCCGTGATCAATGCCGCCTGCACACCAAGCACTTTATTGGCCGCCACACAAGCTCCAACTCCACTGCCACAAATAGCCAAACCTCGGGAAACATCTTTCCTTTTCACCGCCTTTGCCAATGGTATTACAAAATCAGGGTAGTCATCTGCTGGTTCCAACTCATGAGCACCAAAGTCAATTACCTCATAACCGCGATTTTTAAGAGCCAAAGTCAATTGAATTTTCAACTTAAACCCACCATGATCAGCAGCTATACCAATGCGCCTTTCTTTGCTCTCAATACTTTCTCTTTCTATCCTCTGACTTGGTTCCATTTCCAATTACTAATTTCAGGCATATCCACACCGTTTTTATCAATATATTTTCTATGCTCAATGAGCTTTTCTTCCATCATCCGTTTCAGTTGATTGCCTTTTGCGCCCAACTGTGGCAATCTGCTTATCACATCCTGCACCAAGTGGAATCGATCAAGATCGTTTAAAACCGTCATATCAAAGTAAGTAGTAATGGTTCCTTCTTCTTTATAACCCCGGACATGCATATTTTCATGATTGGTCCGGCGATAAGTCAATCTGTGTATCAACCATGGATAGCCATGGTATGCAAAAACAATCGGTTTATCCTTCGTAAATAAAGCATCAAATTCAGGATCAGTCAGCCCATGAGGATGTTCTGCGCTTGGTTGAAGTTTCATCAGATCTACCACATTGATCACCCGGACTTTCAATTCCGGCAGATGCTGACGAAGGATGGACACAGCGGCAAGAGTTTCAAGTGTAGGAACATCACCGCAACATGCCATCACCACATCCGGTTCGTTACCCTCATCGCTACTGGCCCATTGCCATACTCCAATGCCTTTGGTACAATGCTCAATCGCTTCATCCATGGTTAACCATTGGGGCGCCTGATATTTACCTGCAATCACCACATTTACATAGTGGCGGCTCCTCAAACAATGATCCCAAACCGATAAAAGACAATTGGCATCCGGTGGAAGATAAACACGTACAATAGAAGCTTTTTTGTTTACCACATGATCAATAAACCCAGGATCTTGATGGGTAAAACCGTTATGTGCCTGCTGCCAAACATGAGAGGCAAGCAGATAATTCAGTGACGCTATTTTTTTTCTCCAAGGCAGATCAGCACTAATCTTCAACCACTTGGCATGTTGGTTAAACATAGAATCAATGATGTGAATAAATGCTTCGTAGCAGTTAAACAGTCCATGCCTTCCGGTGAGCAGATAACCTTCGAGCCAGCCTTCACATTGATGTTCGCTCAGCATCTCCATTACCCTACCCTCGGTTGCTTGATATTCATCACTATCTACTGTTTCAGCTTCCCATTGTCGGTCGGTTGCCTCAAAAACAGCGTTTAAGCGATTGGAGAGCGTTTCATCAGGCCCAAAAATTCTAAAATTCCGATGTTCCTGATTCAACTTCACCACATCACGCAAAAAGACACCAAGTTCGTGCGTGTCGGCAGCTTGAACTGATCCGGGAAATGGTACATCCACTTTGTAATTTCTAAAATCGGGCATAATCAAATCTTGTAGTAATAAACCACCGTTAGCATGCGGGTTAGCTCCCATTCTTCGATCACCTTTTGGCGCAAGTTCGGCAAGTTCAGGTATCAGACGACCTTTCTCATCAAAAAGCTCTTCGGGCTTATAACTCCTCATCCATTCTTCAAGAAGCTTTAGATGATGAGGATGATCGGAATCCACCAATAAAGGAATCTGATGTGCTCTAAACGTACCTTCAACCTGAAGTCCGTCAACCTCTTTCGGTCCTGTCCAACCTTTGGGCGAATTAAGTACAATCATTGGCCAGCGTGGACGAGTAGCATCGTTCTTTCTCCGGGCATTACTTTGTATTTGCTTTATATCCTCAACTACTTTATCTAAAACACCAGCCATAAGTTGGTGCATCTTTTCCGGTTCATCCCCTTCCACAAAGTAAGGAGTCCATCCATATCCACGGAGCAACTGATCCAGTTCCTCATGAGAGATGCGAGCCAGCACGCTAGGATTCGCTATTTTGTAACCATTGAGGTGTAGAATCGGTAACACTGCCCCGTCGGTAATCGGGTTCAAAAATTTATTAGAATGCCAGGCTGTTGCCAATGGGCCTGTTTCCGCTTCACCATCACCGATAACGCAAGCAACAACCAGTTCAGGATTATCAAAAGCAGCTCCAAAAGCATGGCTGAGTGAATATCCCAACTCTCCACCTTCGTGAATAGAGCCCGGACATTCCGGCGAAACATGACTGGGAATACCACCAGGAAAAGAAAACTGAGTAAATAGCTTTTTCAGTCCATCTTCATCTTGACTGATATTAGGATAAACTTCACTGTAGGTACCTTCTAAATAAGTATTTCCAACTAATGCCGGACCACCATGACCAGGACCTGAGATATAGAACATGTCCAGATCATATTTCTTAATTATTCGGTTCAAGTGCACATATATAAAATTCTGTCCGGGAGTAGTGCCCCAATGTCCAAGCAACATTGGTTTTACATCTTCTTGTTTCAGAGGCCTCCGAAGCAAAGGATTGTTATAAAGATAAAGTTGTCCTACCGACAGATAGTTGGCAGCACGCCAATAGGCGTTCATTTTTCGCAGAAGTTCTTGCGACAAAGGTTTATTCACTGTTTCCATTTTTTGTTTTTTAGATGTTATGTTTTAACTATAAGTCCCATGGAAGCTAATTCAGATAATGTCAACAAATAATTGATATATTCTTTTTTCACCTATCACTTAGCTTTTAAAAAACAATTGAAAACAATTTATTGTTTTACATACTTTGGTGTAAAACATGAGGTGTCGATATTATTCCACTAATTGAAGATAGCCATGTCTACCTTTGTGTAAGTAATCATATTACAATTCAAAGAAAAAGATGAAATCAATTCCACAATATACTTTTTATAAAAATAAGTATGGCGATGAACTTCTTATTGATGTTGTGCAACTAAAATCACATCAACCGCCAACTACTCATAGACATAATTCCGTTGCTATTGTAGTATTTTTCCCATAATCTTGTCAAACCGACTGTCTATACAGACACTTAGGTCTGTCGTTACAAATTTCCCATTATAAAACAAGCTAAAAATTGTCGCAGGCGTTGGGGTAGATTGAGCTTGTTTCATTGTCTCTAATTTGATAATTTTCAAAGGGATTTTTCTTTTGTTAGCTGTTTCTGTCAACGAAGTGAGAACATGAAATTCGGAAAATGGACAGCGATTTGAATAATAAACTACTAAACCGTTCTTTTCAGGGCATTCACCACTCAAAACCGTGTCTTTAAATTTGGGATTTTCTGCGTTCGGATTTATTTTCTTTACCAATAGACTAAATCCAGAAGATATTTCTTCGCAAGTTTCAAATCCTTGTCGAATAAGCCATTTAGTATCACTCATGAAATGAAACTTAGTCGTCCCAACTATAGAAACTAATCCGTCTTTTCCCTGTGTTTTTGCATCATCTAGTGCAAGTTGTAACAATCCTTTTCCGTACCCTTGCCCTTTGTATTGTCCGGAAACCCAAAAACAATTTATCAACAAATAATTTACAGCATCAATCGGTGCCCAACCTTTCTCAGCGGGACCATACTCAATAAATACTTTTGCTCTTGCGTCAATTCTTTGGAAAGCATACCCATTTTCAAATTCTTTTTTCAGCCAATCTTTTTTTAATTTATAACCTTCCTTACATTTCTTATCTGAAAAAGCACAACAAATATGTTCTCTTTCAATATTAGATCTGTCAATTTTAATAATTTTCTCCATATTTATTAAATGCCTGTTTTCTTTTTTTTTGCACGATGCGCAACGGCCAAGCTATGGGATTTAGCTATTTGCGGGAGCATTTACTGTCGTGAAGCAAGTGAATATGGGTGCAAACTCTGCAAAAAGCACATCAGCAGCCAACCGCCCATAGACGTTGCATCAAATTCCACTACATGATCTAGCTTTAAATACTTTTATATCTAATATTTATGTTCAGCGTCATGAAACAAAAAAACGAATTTACAACTCTTGAACGTGCAATCCAAACAATTGCTGAATTTTCTCACGTATTCACCACTTTGCGCCAACAAGCCAGTGTGGAAATCGGAATCCCTCTTTCGATATTTACCATACGAAGTTTTATGTATTAGCTGTAGTTTTTTTAGTTTAATACATGAAAAGTAATATTGTCCCCATCAATTATCATGATTGCCCCTTTATTATATACAGGCTTTTGGTTATCATCATCATCGAATGGCATGAAGCTAGAATTAACCCATTTTTCATGTTTTTGATCATGTATAAAGCAACTAAAAATCTGCATACCTTTTTCATAATGCATACATTGAAAGGCACTAAACTGAAAATCAAACTTGTATAGCGGGTGAATTCTATTGGCGTTAATTTCACCTAAATAAGTCTTGTTATCTACAGAATAAATATGCAGCAACTTTTTATTCAATACAAATGAACATAGAATATCTATATCAGCATTTTGAAATAAAACTTCTCCTCCTACTAAATATTTATCCTGACGTCTGCTGATAAAATTTAAATTTGACCTTTGAAGTATTTTAGGGTCTTCTATTTTCAATAAACTAGAGTGTCCCCAAGGTAAAGACTTTGAGTGCATAAGGTAATATGTTGAATCAATTCTATTAATAGCATTAGGAAGATATTCTATGCTATATACAGCATCGGTAGTTTTATTATGAAAATAAGTTGTTCCGCCCCATTCTCCATGATCCATTGTATAAATATTATAATTGGAATCTTGATATGCTTTAAGCTTCCTTCTTTTAATCGACTTTAATTCTGAATTTTTCTCATCTAAAACAAAAGTATATTCTTCAAATTCAGTCTCTTTTATAAATAAGCTATCATTTTCAACACTAATGTCATAATAAGGTATATTTTTAAATTCATCGGGAACAAATACTTTCTCAGTAAGATTACCTTTCTTGTCTAAGACTATCATATTTTTGAAACGCTGAGTTGTGTTTTTTCTATTTGTTTCAAACATGAGATAATAGTTGCCGTGAAATACAACAGCCTTTGTTAAATCACCGTCCACTGATATATCAAATGTGTCTAGCTTAAGATTAATGTCTCCAATGCTCAATTTAATCGTCTTTTCTATTTTCCCACGTTTCTCAGAGAGTTTAGTCACACAAGAAATAAGTGTCAATGCGATAAATAATATGGTGAACGGAGTCTTCATTTTCTTTTTTTAAATTACTGCCAGCAACAGAGTCTATATCAGCTTCAGCGATTCGTGGGAGTGTTGACTGTCGTGAAACAGCAAAGTAAATGTAGAAGCAAAATTTGCTAAAAGCACATCTGCCAACAACTACCCATAAACGTGTGTTGCACTAAATTCCACTACGTGGTTTCATATTCGCTAAATCTCTTGCTCCTTTATATGTCGTAAGCTTTTTTGTCACAGGACCGATAGTGAGTAAATGTCCTATAGAGATTCTTTGCAATTCTTTTGTTTATAAATTCGTTCAAATATAGTAGTATTTTTTATATTTACAATATAAGTCATTTAGTTAATTTATAATTTCTTCAATCAATTAAATTATTAGTTGTTATATGTATACAAGTTGGGATTGTTTTAGCTATTTTAAAGTTTTTCTTGATAACTTGTTATTGTGTTTCTTCTAAACCTGTTAAATATAAAATTATTTAAAGTACAATAAT
>JAATGU010000027.1 GCA_015654535.1 Bacteroidales bacterium | reverse complement strand
TCGAATCCATCTTTGCCCACAATCTTTTTGCGGAAGTAGCTCAGTTGATAGAGCATTAGCCTTCCAAGCTGAGGGTCGCGGGTTTGAGTCCCGTCTTCCGCTCCATTAAAAAAGAGAATCTAATTTTTTAGGTTCTCTTTTTTAATGAATATCTACGACTGCTATAATAATTACAAAGGAAGGACAAAAATAATACAATAATCTATGAATTGTATTATCTTTGTAACTTGAAACAAGAGAACAACCATCATGAGTATGAGTAAGCAATCGCTCTTAGGAATGACAATCAACGAATTACAAAACATAACCAATAATCTGGGAATGCCAAAATTCGCCGCAAAGCAAATAGCTGCTTGGATCTATAATAAAAAAATAGGTTCTATTAACGAAATGACCGACCTTTCGCTAAAACAGCGCGAAATGTTGGGCAATGAATATGAAATAGGTACCAATACCCCTGTTGAAGCAATGCGTTCTATAGATGGAACAATAAAATACTTATTTCATACTCCAGAGGGTAATTTTATTGAAACTGTATACATTCCAGAGGATGATCGTGCCACCCTTTGTGTTTCTTCACAAGTCGGTTGCAAAATGAATTGCCATTTTTGCATGACTGGTAAACAGGGGTTTTCAGCGAATCTCACAGCAAATCAAATCCTTAATCAGATATATTCCATTCCAGAGCGCGACAAATTAACGAATATTGTGTTTATGGGAATGGGTGAACCACTTGATAATTTAGAAGAAGTATTAAAAGCATTAAGTATTCTCACTGCTGACTATGGGTATAATTGGAGTGCCAAACGAATCACTGTATCTACTGTAGGTTTACGAAAAGGATTAAAACAGTTTGTGGAAGAAAGTAATTGTCACTTAGCCATTAGTATCCACTCTCCTTTCCCTTCCCAACGGGCAGAACTAATGCCAGCAGAGAGAGCCTTTTCTATTACAAATATAGTAGAACTACTTCGAAATTATGATTTCAGCAAACAACGCCGACTTTCCTTTGAATATATCGTTTTTAAAGGGATAAATGATTCTCTTATTTATGCAAAAGAATTAATAAAATTATTAAAAAATATAGATTGTCGCGTGAATCTAATTCGCTTTCATGCCATTCCAAACGTTGAATTAGAGGGAGCGGAATTGGATGTGATGGTGAAATTTCGTGACTATCTCACAGCTCATGGACTTTTCTCCACCATACGTTCGTCCCGTGGTGAAGATATCTTTGCTGCTTGCGGAATGCTCTCTACAGCAAAGAAAGGAGAGAAAAATAATGAAAAACTTTAATAATTCAAAAAAAAGCTATACCTTAGTTCTTTATTTTGAGAATAAAACTAATATATCATAAGACCAAAGAATGGAAGATAATAATAAAATACGGATTGGGATTACTCAAGGAGATATCAATGGGGTAGGATATGAAGTGATTTTGAAGACTTTTTCTGATCCTACTATGTTGGAACTTTGTACACCGATTATTTATGGCTCACCTAAAGTGGCTGCCTATCATCGGAAAAATCTAGGCGTATCTACTAATTTTAGTATTATTAATACTGCTGCAGAAGCTCCTCACAACAAACTCAGTGTGGTTAACTGCACTGACGACGAAATAAAAGTAGAGATTGCTAAGCCAACGGCCGAAGCTGGCAAAGCTGCTTTTGAAGCATTAGAAAAAGCTGTAGAAGAATATAAGGCAGGATTAATAGACATTATTGTTACCGCTCCAATTAATAAACATACTATTCAGTCTGAAAATTTTTCTTTCCCGGGTCACACAGAATATTTGGAAGAGAAATTGGGTGAAGGTAAAAAAGCACTCATGATTCTCATGAAAGATGATTTTCGTGTGGCTTTAGTAACTGGACATATTCCAGTGTCAGAAATAGCAAAATCCATAACAAAAGAACTAATTATGGAAAAGTTGATAATCTTCAATCATTCTTTAAAACAAGACTTTAGCATTGGACAGCCTCGAATTGCAGTATTGGCTCTTAATCCTCATGCCGGAGATGATGGACTGATAGGAAAAGAGGAAGAAGAAATCATTATACCAGCTATAAAAGAAATGGTAGAAAAAGGGATTCAATGTTTTGGCCCTTACCCTGCCGATGGATTTATGGGATCAGGAAACTTTGTCCATTTTGATGGTGTATTAGCTATGTATCATGATCAAGGACTAGCTCCTTTTAAAAGTATTGCGATGGATCAGGGTGTAAATTATACAGCTGGACTTCCGGTTATTCGCACTTCTCCTGCCCACGGAACGGCTTATGATATAGCAGGACAAGGATTGGCTTCTGAAGACTCTTTTCGTCAGGCTATTTATGTGGCAATAGATATATTCCGCAACCGCCGTTTCGAAAAAGGGATAAGATTGAATCCGCTTCGCAAACAATATTATGAAAAACGTGATGACAGTGATAAACTGAAACTTGACACTATTGATGATGAAATTTAAAGACTAAAAACGACTCATGAAATTTGCTATAATCTCTGCCGGAGAAGGTTCTCGGCTGGCTGAAGAAGGCGTACAATTGCCTAAACCCCTAGTGCCTCTTAATGGCATAGCAATGATAGACCGTCTTATAGATATTTTTATGAAGAACGACGCGACTTCTATTGCTATTATAATCAACAATGAAAACTCACAGACCAAAAAACATTTGGCCGAGTTGCAAAAAAAATATCCGATTGAGGTTGTGATTAAAAGTACCCCCGGATCAATGCACAGTTTTTATGAGCTGATGCCACTGCTCAAAGGCGAAAAGTTCTGCCTAACTACGGTAGATACAATCTTTGATGAAGCAGAATTCACTGCTTTTATCGAAAATTTCAAAGTCTCTGAAGAAGATGGATTTATGGCTGTAACAGATTATGTGGATGATGAAAAGCCTTTATATATTGCTGCAAACGAATCTTTTGATATCACAGGGTATCATAATACAAAAACGCCTGAATGCAATTATATATCGGGAGGGATCTATTGTTTGTCCCCTTCGTGTTTAGACACTTTACAACATTGCATGGATAAAGGTATGACAAGAATGAGACAATTTCAGCAGGCATTGGTAGAAGAAGGGAAAAAACTAAAAGCTTATCCCTTTAGCAAAATTCTGGATGTGGACCATGCAGAAGATATCATTAAAGCTGAAGCCTTTTTGAATGAACCTTTTCCTATTGTGGGAATAAATAGAGGAGATAAATTTTCTCCAAATAAATCGGGAAGTGATGCACTTATATTTAATAAAGTAAAAGAAAATTTAGAGAAAAGAGGACGCAGGGTACGTACTTATACTGAACGCCATTTTATGGATCAACCTATGTATGCACCAGTCATTTTTACGATGGCTAGAGATGAAATGACACTTGATATTTTAGATATCTTAGAAGAAGAAAGTGCTCTAATTATCAATTCTCCAAAAGGAATAAGGAACGGAGGTCGGCTGGAAATGACTGCTCAGCTACTTTCTGCGGAGATTCCATCACCACTTAGTACTGTTTTATCCACTGTGAAACCAGTGGGCGAACAAGATACTCCTGCCTATCCATACTGGATAAAACGAGGAGATGGTCATGCTCAGGTAAAGGAAGACGTTAGCTTTGTGCAAACAGAGCAAGAAGCTTCAAGAGTATTACAAAATTTTAGCAAGAGAGGCATAAAAATAGCTGTGGTAAATGAGCATTTAAAAGGAGACCTGGTTAAATTCTACGGCGTAGCAGAAAGTAATTTCTTTTACTGGTATTACCCCTCTCCCACCGTTAATAGTAAATTTGGCTTAGAAGTGATCAATGGAGAAGCTACAGGTTACTCGTTCTCTGAAAACGAACTAAAAAGATATTGTGAAAAAGCCTCACAAAAGATGGGACTTCCCATCTATGGAGGAGATTGCGTTGTATCTTCTGAAGGGGATATTCGAATTATCGACTTTAATGATTGGCCCAGTTTTGCACCATGTTGCGACAAAGCAGCGGAAGCTATTGCCACTCTAATTCTTAAAAAAATGAAAGATGGAAAAAGAGAATAACAAAACAGGGCTGGAAACGTCACTGAAATCTTTAGATACAGAAGAATTCATTGATATTCATTTTTATCGTCCAATAGGATATCATTGGGCATTATTTTTCAAGAAGCTAAGTATTTCTCCAAATTCAGTAACTATTGCAAGCATATTTTTAGGAATAGCTGCTGGTATATTTTTCTATTTTGATGAAATAGAAGCAACACTATGCGGCATTTTTTTATTAATATGGGCCAATTCTTATGATAGTGCCGATGGGCAGTTAGCTCGCCTCACTGGTCAAAAATCCGAATTAGGACGCATTCTCGACGGAGTATGTGGTGATATTTGGTTCATTACAATTTATGTCAGCCTTTGTTTACGTCTATCACCAGAAGGATGGGGCATCTGGATTTGGATATTAGCTGCGGTAACAGGTTACTGTCATAGCAAACAAGCTGCAATGGCAGATTATTACCGGAACATCCACCTTTTCTTTCTAAAAGGAAAATCAGGAAGTGAACTTGATAACTCTGAGCAACAAAAGAAAGTCTATCAAAAGCTATCATGGCGCCATGATTTCTCAAAAAAAACAATCCTTTTCTTCTATAAAAATTATACAATATCTCAAGAAAGATTGTCACCAAAATTCCAATTGTTTTTTAAAGCCACAAAAGAAAAATATGGAGAGGACTTACCCCAATCTTTAAGAGATGAATTTCGAACTCTTAGTAAACCTTTAATGACATACACGAATATCTTGTCTTTCAACACCCGAATAATCGTACTTTTCATTGGTCTTCTAATCAATGAACCATGGATTTATTTTGTTTTTGAGATAACAGTGCTTAATCTATTACTGATATATATGATCATGCGTCATGAATCATGTTGTAAAAAACTATATAATCAATTATCATAATATATTATTACGTGAAAAACAGCTATCGAAATATATTTCTTTTAATTGGAGTTATCGCCATTGTTATTATGTTCTTTACATTTGATATGGAGTATGACGAACTTTTAAATAATCTGAAAAGAGCTGGAATGTGGTTACCTTTAGTTGTCTTTTTATGGGTATTTATTTATCTGATAAATGCACTCTCGTGGTATCTTATTATTCGTGATAACGATGATAATCGTGTACCTTTCTTGAAAATATATAAATTTACAATCTCTGGATTTGCACTTAACTATGCTACTCCAATCGGTCTAATGGGTGGTGAACCCTATCGGATTATGGAACTTGCTCCGTATGTAGGAACAAGTAAAGCCACCTCTTCAGTTATTCTGTATGTAATTATGCACATTTTTTCTCATTTTTGTTTTTGGCTTTCATCTATATTCCTATATATATTTTTGTATCCGGTGAGCATGGGAATAGGGATTATGTTAATTTCCGCTGGAATCTTTTGCCTATTATTTATCTATTTCTTTGTCAAAGGATATAAAAATGGGATGGCAGTAAAAGCACTCTATTTACTCCAGAAAATACCTTTCTTGAAAAAATGGGCGATCCGTTTTGCAAAAGAAAAAAAAGAGACTTTGGAACGGATTGACAGTCAAATAGCGGAATTACATCAGCAACGGAAAAAGACTTTCTATTCTGCGCTATTTCTTGAACTTACTGCTAGAATAATAGGATGTTTGGAAATCTATTTCATTCTGAATATTCTCACTTCAGAAGTTAGTTTCTCAACATGTTTTCTTATCGCTGCTTTCACTTCGCTCTTTTCAAATCTTTTTTTCTTCTCTCCTATGCAACTTGGGGCAAGGGAAGGAGGATTTGCATTAGCAGCCGGAGGGTTAGCACTATCAGGGGCTTATGGAGTATACACTGCTCTAATTACCCGGGTTCGCGAATTAATATGGATTGCTATTGGCATGATGCTTATGAAGATAAATAATAATAAAATAGTCTCTCAAAAAGACAATAAATGAAACAGTTTACTAATATAAAAGGAATTATATTCGACTATGGTGGTACACTTGATACCAATGGAAAACATTGGTCAGAAGTGCTCTGGGATAGATATAAAGAATTAAATATTCCTATAAGCAAGGATATTTTCAAAGAAGCGTACATACATGGAGAACGTACACTTGCTTTACAGCCGCTTATTCAGCCATCCCATGACTTTTACGATGTTTTATTAATCAAAGCAAATGTCCAAATTATCTATCTTATTCATCAAGGATATTTACCTGATACAGCATTGACTCACGAATATGCAGAAAAAATAGCTAAAGGATGTTATGACTATGCCAATAAAATAGTCAAAAAGTCTCTTTTAGTAGTCAAAAAGTTATCATTTTCCTATGATTTAACACTTGTTTCAAACTTTTACGGAAACATTCACAGAGTACTGGAAAACTTTGGCTTACTTTGTAGTTTTAAAAGCATTATTGAATCAGCTATCGTAGGAGTGAGAAAGCCTGATCCGGAAATTTTCACTTTAGGAGTTCGTGCGCTAAAAATGGAGGCATACGAAACAGTCGTTGTCGGCGATTCTTATTCAAAAGATATCGTCCCGGCAAAGGCTGCGGGTTGCCGAACTATCTGGCTTAAAGGAGAAGGATGGGAAGAAAATACAGATGATTCTGTACCAGATGCCATTATCACTGATTTAACACAATTAACTGATTTATTATAATTAGAGCTTAAAATAGATAACAATTAGCCTGTGAGCTAAAAAAGAATTGTAATTATGGAAAAAGTAAATGTAAAACCGGCAACTGGGAAACTAGGTGTATTATGCGTAGGTTTAGGAGCGGTCACTTCCACCTTTATGGTAGGGACATTGATGGTTCGTAAAGGATTAGGTCAGCCAGTAGGCTCACTAACACAATTGGCTACAATGCGTGTTGGAAAAGGAAAAGACAAGCAATACAAAAAGATCAGCGAGGTCGTTCCTTTAAGTAATTTAAACGACATTGTATTTGGGGGATGGGATATCTTTGCTGAAAATGCTTATGAATCTGCTATACATGCTGAAGTTTTAAAAGAAAAAGATATTAATCCGGTAAAGGATGAATTAGAAGCAATCAAACCAATGCCTGCGGTATTTGATCAGAATTTTGTTAAACGTTTGCATGGCACACATGTAAAACAGGGAGCTTCGCGTTGGGACTTAACAGAACAGTTACGTGCTGATATCCGTAACTTTAAGGCTGCAAACAATTGCGAACGTATTGTTGTAATCTGGGCTGCAAGTACTGAAATTTATTTACCTTTATGTGATGAACATATGAGCCTAGCTCTTCTGGAAAAAGCAATGAAAGAAAATAAGACAGAAAAGGTATCTCCAAGTATGTGCTATGCTTACGCTGCGATTGCAGAAGGGTATCCATTCATTATGGGAGCACCAAATTTATGCGTAGATACTCCTGCTATGTGGGAATTTTCTAAAAAAATGAATGTGCCTATTTCTGGTAAGGACTTCAAGACAGGACAAACAATGATGAAAACTGTACTTGCCCCGATGCTGAAAACCCGTATGCTTGGACTCCGCGGATGGTTTTCAACAAATATATTAGGAAACAGAGACGGAGAAGTTCTGGATGATCCAGATTCTTTCAAAACAAAAGAGGTAAGCAAACTTTCTGTGATTGAGACTATACTTGATGGTAAGGAACATCCAGAACTTTATAGCGATATCTTCCACAAAGTGCGTATCAACTATTATCCTCCACGTAATGATGATAAAGAAGGATGGGATAATATTGATATCTTTGGATGGATGGGGTATCCAATGCAGATTAAAGTAGATTTCCTTTGCAAAGATTCAATCCTTGCAGCTCCATTATTGCTCGATCTTGTTCTTCTTTCTGACCTAGCAGCTCGTGCAGGACGTAGCGGAATTCAAGACTGGCTATCATTCTATCTGAAAAGCCCAATGCATGATTTTGAACATAAACCCGTTCATGACCTATTCCAGCAATTCACCATTTTGAAGAATAATCTTCGTGAAATGGGTGGATATGATGCTGACGAATGTGTTGATTAAATATTTAATATAACTAAAAGAATGGATGAATCATGCTTGTTCAACATGATTCATCCATTCTTTTTTAAGCTTATTTCTGCCAAAACAGCTTGCCCTGTCGAAACTAATTTGTAATTTTGTCATATAATTAAAGGAATATGACTAGATCAGAAATTCAACAAGTAAAGCAACGATTCGGCATTATCGGTAATACAGAAGCACTAAACAGAGCTATAGATATTACTATACAGGTAGCGCCAACCGACTTATCCGTACTAATTACCGGCGAAAGTGGTGTTGGTAAGGAAAGTTTTCCTCAAATTATACATCAATATAGCCGTCGCAAACATGGGCAATATATCGCAGTGAACTGCGGAGCTATTCCTGAAGGGACCATTGATTCTGAACTTTTTGGACATGAGAAAGGAGCATTTACGGGAGCTATCGGTGAACGCAAAGGTTACTTTGGGGAAGCTGACGGAGGAACCATTTTCCTTGACGAGGTAGGAGAATTACCTCTACCTACACAAGCACGATTACTGCGAGTATTGGAAAGTGGTGAATTCATTAAAGTAGGATCATCTAAAGTACAAAAGACTGATGTACGAATTGTTGCAGCAACAAATATAAATTTAAGTAAAGCTATCTCAGAAGGAAAATTCAGGGAAGACCTTTATTACCGATTAAATACAATTCCAATACAAATTGCCCCTTTGCGTGAACGTCCGGAAGATATTGTCCTCTTGTTTCGTAAATTTGCTTCAGACTTTGCAGAAAAATATCGAATGCCTGCTATTCAACTATCTGAAGAAGCAAAAAAAGTATTGGTATCATATCCATGGCCCGGGAATGTTCGCCAGCTAAAAAATATTACAGAACAAATATCAATTATAGAAACTAACCGGGAGATATCCCCAGCTCTTCTCCAGACTTACCTACCACAACAGCAAGGAGAGAAATTACCTATCCTTTTTGGGAATAAACAACATAAAACATTTGAAAGTGAGCGGGAAATCCTTTATCAGGTACTATTTGATATGCGCCAAGATGTTACTGATTTAAAAAAATTAGTACATGATATTATGACAGATAAGGTTCCTACAACCACTCCATCAACTACTAATAATGTACCAATGATTAATATCCCTTCTTCACATCCCAATAATAATCAAGAAGAAGATGACATTCAGGATACAGAAGAGTATGTGGAAGAATCCCTTTCTCTAGACGATTTAGAAAAAGAAATGATACGCAAAGCATTAGATAAACATCACGGAAAGCGCAAAAATGCGGCTAAAGATTTAAATATTTCTGAGCGCACACTATATAGAAAAATAAAAGAATATGGATTGGAAAACTAAATTAAAACAGCTGTTTGCTTTAATTTCACTATTACTATTAGTGAGTTCATGCAGTATATCTTATAAATTCAACGGCGCTTCAATCAATTATGACAAGACAAAGACGATCAGTGTTGCCGATTTTCCTATGAAGGCATCTTATGTATACGCTCCTCTGGCTACCAAATTTAACGATGATCTCAAAGATATTTATATCCGACAGACACGCCTTCGCCTCGTTCCTCGAGCTGGGGATATGAACGTAGAAGGAGAAATAACAGGGTACGAACAACTTAATAAGTCTGTGAAGGCAGATGGATATGCATCAGAAACGGAGCTTCGCATTACAATTAATGTACGATTTACTAATAATGCAAATCATAAGGAAGATTTTGAGCAACAATTTACTTCTTTCCGCAATTATGATTCCACACAAATGCTTACAGCTGTACAAGATGCATTAATTGCTGAGATGACAAAAGAAATAACTGAACAGATATTTAACGCAACGGTAGCAAATTGGTAACTTCAATGAACGCTCAAAATCTTCAACAATGGATTTCTCATCCTGAAAGCTTAAATAAGGATACTCTTTACGAGCTAAGGACTCTGCTGGCACGCTATCCGTACTTTCAATCCGCCCGATTGCTCTATCTGAAAAATTTATATCTGCTTCATGATATCACCTTCGGGCAAGAGTTACGCAAAGCAGCTCTTTATGTGGCTGACCGCCGTACACTTTTCTATATGATAGAAGAAAATAAGTTTGTCATTGAGAACAAGAAGAATGAAAAGCCTTCTACTTCTATGGAAGATGAACCAAATTTAGATCGCACGTTGTCACTCATTGACTCATTCCTGTCCAGTATGCCCGAAGAACCTCTACCCTCCACGATGGATTTTGATCTGGCAACAGATTATACCGCTTATCTCCTTAAAGAAGATACATCCTTGAGCCAAAATGAATTAGGGGATAAAGAAGGGCAAACTTGTCCAAAACTTCGAAGACAAGAGTTAATTGACGGATTTATAGAAAATGCTAAAAATGAAATGCCCATAAAGCTAGAACTCCCCGAGAAAGAAAACGAAGAGACTCTCCCTCCTGAAAAAGAGTCTGTTTCTGATGATCCAGAGGACGAAGAAAGCTGTTTTACAGAAACTTTAGCCAAAATATACGTTAAACAGCAAAGATATTCTAAAGCACTTGAAATAATTAAAAAATTAAGTTTGAAATATCCGAAAAAAAATGCTTACTTTGCAGACCAAATAAGATTTCTGGAGAAATTGATTATTAACGCTAAATCAAAATAACAAAATGTATTTATTATTAATTATCTTAATTGTTATCGCAGCAATACTATTATGCTTTATTGTGTTGATACAAAATTCTAAAGGTGGAGGTCTCTCTTCCGGTTTCTCTTCTTCCAATCAAATCATGGGAGTTCGCAAGACTACTGATTTTTTGGAAAAAGCAACTTGGGGATTGGCTGGATTCATTGTAGTATTAAGTATCATTACTTCTTATGTTGTTCCTACTGCTTCAACTACTGAAGGTTCTGCAATTCTGGAACAAGCTCAAAAAGAGGAAAAGACAAATCCGATGAATACTCCGGCGGGGTTTGCTACTCCTAAAACAAATGAAACGGCTCCTGCTGCAGGAACTCCTGATGCCGTTCCCACTAAAGCTCCGGCACAAACACCAGTATCATCTGAGCCAAAATAAAAAGAGTCTTTTAATAGATTCAGAAACGAGGACGTTACTATAATAGTAGCGTCCTCGTTTCTGTTAGGTATCTTCACTAAAATCCATTGCACAACAAGCATCCTTCCAAATTATAGGCATAAGTAAAAGAGACGGTCAGGCTGTTCAGTGAACAATAATAAATATTAGAGTGATTTTATACAGCAGGAAATAATGTCCTGTAAAAGGAATAAAAAAGCTCCCTCAAAAGAATTTTATTCTTTCAAGGGAGCTTCTATTTTTTCTAGCAATTAAGCTTCGCGACCATGACAGTTCTTGTACTTTTTTCCACTTCCACAAGGACAAGGATCATTGCGCCCCACCGTCTTCTCTACACGAATTGGTTCTTTTTTGACCTCGCGAGTATCTTTACGAGCAGCATCTTGCTGATGAGGATCAGTCAAATCAGTCTTTTCTGTACGATACTTGCTATAATCTTGTTGCACTTCAGGAGCCGCAGCTTTTACATCTTCCGGCTCATGAATAGGAATCTGACCACGCATTAGCGTAGAAACCGTTTGGTTATTGATTCTAGACACCATGCTGTCGAAAAGATTTACAGATTCGAGTTTATAGATTAACAGGGGATCTTTTTGTTCATAGCTCGCATTCTGCACGGAATGTTTCAATTCATCCAATTCGCGCAAGTTTTCTTTCCACGCTTCATCAATTGTATGAAGAAGAATCGTTTTCTCAAATGATTTTACGACCTCTTTACTACCGTTTTCATAAGCTGCTTTAAGGTTACATGAAATGTTATACATACGTTTGCCGTCTGTAATGGGGATAAGAATGTTTTCAAAACGATTACCTTGTTCCTCATAAACCTTTCTGATCACAGGATCGGCAACCTGGGCCATATGGTCTGTCTTACGTTTGAAATTGGCCATTGCTACATCAAACGTACGCTCAACTAACACCTCTATTTTTATATTTCTTGACTCCTCTTCTGTATAAGGAATAACCATAGCCAATGTGTGAAGTAGTTCTATTTTGGCGTCCTCATATTCATGTCCTTCAATAGCATCAGCACAGCGATCCCAAATCATATTTACAAGATCCATACCGATACGTTCGCCCATTAAAGCATGACGACGTTTTGTATAAACCACTGTACGCTGTTTGTTCATCACATCATCATATTCCAACAAACGTTTACGAATACCAAAGTTGTTTTCTTCTACTTTCTTTTGTGCACGTTCTATAGAATTGGAAATCATTTTATGTTCAATCATCTCTCCTTCCTGAAAACCTAATCTGTCCATCACTCCGGCAATTCTGTCGGAAGAGAATAAACGCATCAAGTTATCTTCCAAAGAAACAAAGAAAACAGATGAACCTGGATCACCTTGACGTCCGGCACGCCCCCTTAACTGGCGGTCCACACGACGAGACTCGTGACGTTCAGTACCGATGATAGCCAAACCTCCTGCTTCTTTTACTTCAGGGCTAAGCTTAATATCTGTACCACGTCCTGCCATATTAGTAGCAATGGTTACTGTTCCTTTCAAACCAGCTTTAGCCACAATATCTGCTTCCTTTTGGTGAAGTTTAGCATTCAACACATTATGCTCAATCTTTCGCATAAGAAGCATCTTACTCAACATCTCGGATATTTCAACAGAAGTAGTACCCACTAATACCGGACGACCGGCATTAACCAACGCTTCTATTTCTTCTATTACAGCTTTATATTTCTCACGCTTCGTTTTGTACACGCGATCATTAAAATCTTTACGGGTAACCGGGCGGTTAGTTGGAATAACCACCACATCAAGTTTATAGATATCCCATAATTCACCAGCTTCCGTTTCGGCCGTACCAGTCATACCCGAAAGTTTGTGATACATACGGAAATAATTTTGTAAAGTAATAGTAGCGAATGTTTGTGTAGCAGCTTCAACCTTTACCCGTTCCTTAGCTTCGAGAGCCTGATGAAGTCCGTCAGAATATCTACGACCTTCCATGATACGTCCAGTTTGTTCATCTACAATCTTCACCTGCCCGTCAATAACCACATACTCATCATCTTTCTCAAACATAGTATATGCTTTAAGTAATTGATTAATGGTATGTACACGTTCTGACTTGATAGCAAAGTTCGTCATTAACTCATCTTTCTTCTCGAGTTTTTGTTCTTCGGTCAACCCTTCTTCAGCAGATTCCAAAGCCGAAAGTTGAGAAGTGATATCAGGCAATACAAATAAAGAAGGATCGTCTGAATTTCCAGTGATTATATCTACACCTTTATCAGTAAGATCCACACTATTGAGTTTCTCATCAATCACAAAATATAATGGATCAGTAGCTTCAGGCATACGTTTGTTGTTCTGTTCCATATATACTTCTTCGGTCTTCAGCATTCCGGCTTTAATACCAGGCTCACTTAAGTATTTAATCAATGCTTTATTCTTAGGTAAAGCTTTGTGACTGCGGAACAACGCAAGAAAACCTGCTTCTTGATCTTTTTTATCATTGGAAGCAATCAGTCGCTTTGCATCAGATAAATATTTAGTAGCTAAAACTTTCTGAATGTTAACCAATTTCTCCACTTCCGGACACAATTGTTCAAAGAGTTGCTCTTCTCCTTTAGGCACAGGACCAGAAATAATAAGAGGAGTACGGGCATCATCAATCAATACAGAATCGACCTCATCAACAATGGCATAGTTATGTGAACGTTGTACCAAGTCTTTTGGACTGACAGCCATATTGTCACGAAGATAATCGAAACCAAATTCATTGTTTGTCCCAAAGGTAATATCGGCAAGATATGCTTTACGACGAGCATCGGAATTTGGTTGATGTTTATCAATACAATCCACACTCAACCCATGGAATTCATAAATAGGTCCCATCCATTCGGAGTCACGTTTTGCCAAATAGTCATTGACCGTAACCAAATGTACTCCGTTACCAGTCAGCGCATTTAAAAAGATAGGAAGGGTTGCCACCAATGTTTTACCTTCACCAGTAGCCATTTCTGCTATTTTTCCTTTATGAAGTACCACTCCACCAAAAAGCTGTACATCATAATGAATCATATTCCAAGTTATTTCAGTACCTCCAGCTTTCCAATGATTTTGATAAATAGCTTTATCGCCTTTAATATGAACAAAATCCTTTGTAGACGCCAATGTTCGGTCAAAATCTGTAGCAGTAACCTCTATCGTTTCATTTTCACTAAAACGCTTAGCTGTCTCCTTCACTATAGAAAATGCTACAGGAAGTACTTCGTCAAGAGCTTTCTCATATTTGTCAAGAACTTCTTTATCCAACTTATCCATCTGTATGAACAAATCTTCTCTATCTTCCAATTCTGTAGATTCTACACTGTCTTTCAGTTCTTGAATCTTTGTTCTTTCTTCAGTAGCCGATTCATATATATATTTCTTCAGTTCTCCGGTTTTAGCACGAAGCTCATCATTATCGAGTTTAGCAACTTCAGGGTACGCAGCTATAATTTTATCTACCCACGGCTGAATCTCTTTCATATCCCGGTTAGATTTATTTCCAAAGATAGAGCTTAAAATTTCATTAAATCCCATTGTATTTTTGTTGTTAATTTATTACTAATCTTGTTATTATGGCGGCAAAGTTACATAAAAAGCCGACTTATTCCTTATAGGTCAGTAGTTTTTTATTTGTAAATATTTGCAAGAGGGGCAGAAGAACAACCATTGGGCGCTCTTATTCTCATAAAGCGAGCCACTGTGGGTGCAAAACAGTCTATATTTACTGGAGTATTTATGATCTCAGGCTTTACATTTCCTCCTAATAGTACCAGAGGTGCAGGAATATAAGCTTTACGAATTACCTTATTATCTGATGGGGTATTTGCATTTACAATAGTCCATCCAGGAAGAATCTCAAGAATTAAATCACCGGAACGATCACGATTATAGGAGTTCCGTATTTTTTGGATTTCAGGAGTCCATGCTCCCAATAATAATCGATAAGAAGAATAAACCTCTTTTACTCCGCTAAATTGAATCAAGAAATCAGAAGCCTTGGTAAGCACATCGTTCAAGTTCAATTGTTTTTTTTCAATCAGTTTATGATTTAAGTACAACTGCAGGTCATTATGCGCTTCCACATATTGTCCTTCCCCATAAACAGCCATTAGGTACATGTTAAGAAGAGCAGCACAACGATCTAAATGGAATTCTCCTCCAGGGATACGATATTTATTCAAGTCTGGTCCATCACCATCAATATATCCTGTAGAAGTGACGAAGAATACTACATTATTTAATCCAACTTTCTTATCAACCAGATCCAGCAAGTCTCCTATACATTTATCCAATTTCACATAAGTGTCTTGCATCTCTAAAGCGCATTCCATGGCACTTTTGTGATCATAATTTCCCGCATAATATGTCAATGCCAACAAATCAGGGATTGCATCCTGACCAATTGCACTATTTGTGAATATATCTTCGAGAAAATAATTAATCTCCTCATTAATAAAAGGACTGGTTTTCAGTTTTCTGAATTTGTTTTTGCGGGCTTCGTCAAAGTTATAGTTAAAAGACTCTTGTGTCCATTGAGATGTCAGATATTTATAGTCTGCAACTGGGCGGGAAGGAGTCCATATAATACTGCCCATACGAAAATCAATCGCTTTACGATCGTTATATTGACTTACAAACCAAGGAAAATCATTATAATAAGTAGTTCCACACCATTTGCCAGTGTTATCATTCATCCAAAAGGCTCCGTTACCAGCATGCCCAGCGCCGAAGATAGCTGCTTCACGATAGGGAGCTATCGCATAAACCAACCCTTTATTTTGAGTTGCAACTTTCAATTCATCTGCAACAGTAGAGACCATTAATTGAGAAGCAGAAGCAGTTTCATCTGTATAGTTCCCCATAAAATTACGATCTTCCACACAATTCTTTACTCTCAAAGTGGAGATATCAAGCCAACTTTCTCCCGTAATTCCATTGACAGTAGGTACTGTACCAGTATAAATAGCAGCTATTGACGAGGCTTTATCAGGATTATTAAAATTAAATTCAGCATTTCTATACACTCTTCCATCTTTCCACAAACGTTTAAAACCTTTTTCACCATAAAGAGCTGAAAAAGCTTCAATATAATCCGTACGCAGCTGATCAATAGTCAGGCTAACAACAAGTTTAGGTGTTGTCTGCTGAGGTTGGGCCTGCAGTCCTGTAAAGGTAAGTACGGTTATGATGGATGTGAGTAAGCCTTTCATTTATTTTTTTTGTATGTCAAAAATACATAGCTCATGGAACGTATCCACAAACAAAGTGCCAAAGGTACAACAGCTAAATTAATTTTTTGCGGTAACAGGTAAAAAAACGCTATAAAAAGTGTTAAAACAATCAAATTAACCAAATGATAAGGGTCTTTAACCTTTTTTCTGCCCTTCCATACCATAAAAGGAAGATAAAGCAAATGCAAAGGATGAAAAACAAATAACAGATAATTAGGGCTTACAGCCGGATGCTCAGAGAAACAAACCAGGAAAGCAATAATGCCTCCTGCTATTCCTGCCATAGCAAACAATACAACATCTATTCCCCAAAACATTTTTTGCTTTCTATATCCGCAAAAAGTAGTTAACAGCACAATCATAAAAAGTATCCAAGCAGTTAATAAAGGAGATGGATAAAAAGAGTTTGCTTCTTTCTTTACAGAAGAAACAACCTCTTGGGCATCCGAGACCAGTATTCGTTGTTTTCCATCTTTTGTTTTTATTTTGGCTCCAGTCAGCGCATCCCTCAGATAGAAAGGAGCAAACATTTTCAATCGATAGTCAATTGGTTTGTCTGCATTACTTCCAAGACAAAGATCAATGCCAAACTCAGCCCAAGGGTTGACCGCAGTAAATTCATGTATAATATCCCGAAATGTTTGAACCGAATTATTTTCTCTGTATTTCACAGTCCCCTGAATGCTCTCTTCTATACGATCCCGTGGACGAGTAGCGCAATTGTCATAAAAAAAGTTATAACGATAGACTCTGTTCTCCGGCTGGTAGTTTTTCTCAAGAATATTAAATAAAGCCTCTTTTTCTTCAGGAAGAAGATTCAAGATTTGTTGATAAACACTGGAGTTACGCATAGCATACTCTTTCCCAAAATAAAAATAATCTGTAATACCTAATTGATAATCAGTTTCTCCTTTAATATATCTCCAAATGAAATTAGGAGCATTAAAATCAAACATACCATAATTAAATACAAGATCCATGCCACTTTTTTTATTCTCATATCGTAAGGCCGTATGACCAAAAAGAGCATAAATTTCCGTTCCTGGTGAGCAGGTTAGTAAACTGATACGTACAGAATCTTGAGCAGCTACCTTTAACTGAAAAGAGAGAATGAAACACAATCCTATTCCTATTAAAGTACATTTTATATTCCGCAAAATAAATCTATTCTTCATCTTTATTCTACTATCTTTTTGAAATTATATTTAATCCTTTTTTCTTCCCATAATATCCATAATAAAAAAATTATTCCATAAAATAAATATTTAAATACCAGATCATGCAATAATTCAAAGCTACCAGGATAGGGTTTCATTGCTAATATCACTGTGCTAATACGTAATACATTAAAAAACAAGAGTACCAAACTCCCCATAAAAAAATAGATTAACCGTTTCCACCAAATCCCCTGACTGAAAAGAATCACAAAAAAGAAAATATAAAGTTGCTTCACACCTGTACACCCCCAAATAATATTGATGGCCGGACCATGTAATTTATCATAAGAAAGCACCGTATGATATGCATTTCCTTTTTTAGAAACAATATCATCCATAAAAAAAAGCCGTTGCCGACAAAGAGTATTTACCACCCAAAAGTTTACCGCAGCAGTTCTCTCTGCCCAAGGTATAAAATATGACGTTAAATTTTTATTTAATAAAGAAATATACTGGTTGTCTCTATTCTTCCGATCAATCTCTCCAACTCCTAAACATATCCATACTTTTTCTTTTAATGAAGCTGAAATAGGAACAGAGCCATTTTCAACCAGAGCCTCGCCATATTCCTGGTTCTCTACACCAGTAAGAATAAATAATCTCCATGTAAAATGAGTAACAATAACTACGGTTACAAAAATGATAATTCCACGAAATGGCATCAATCTTTTTTCCCAGTCCAATAACCGATCATTCGGTTTTATTTTCATCTTTCCCCTCAATTTGAGTGCAAAAATACGCTTATTTCTTATTAAATAAGATGAAATCATTTTTTTTTAGTTATTAGATATAAAATTAATGCTATTGTTCTGTTTTTTTTGGTTTACTTTGCAATCCAAAAGAAACAAGTGAACTTAGTAATAGATATAGGAAACACAACAGCGAAAGTTGCAATATTTAATGATAGCACATTAGTGGAAGTCTTTCGCTGTTCAAATCAGTATCTCGATTGCCTGCCGGAAGTTCTTAGCAAATTCCGAATAAGGAAAGGGATACTAGCATCGGTTATTAATTTAACTCAAAAGGTTATAGAGCAATTAGATGCATTATCATTTCCTTTAATTAGGCTAAATGGAGAGACGCCATTACCTATAAAAAACGACTATCGTACTCCGGAAACTTTAGGTAGTGACCGATTAGCGGCTGTAATTGGAGCAAATGAAATTTATCCGGAAAAAGATATTTTAGTAATTGACGCCGGAACAGCAATAACTTATGATTTCATTGATGCTCAAGGAATCTATAGAGGAGGGAATATTTCTCCCGGGAAAAAAATGAGGTTCAAAGCACTCCATGAATTTACCAGTAAACTTCCATTGGTAGATGAAAATGGAGCCCGACAGTTAATAGGGGTAGATACAGAGACAGCTATCAGAGAAGGTGTACTGAGCGGCATAGAATTTGAAATGAAGGGATATATTGATTTTTTAAAGAGCAATTATCCTAAACTTTTGGTTTTTTTAACAGGTGGAGACGGTTTTCTTTTTGAAACGAACTTAAAAAACCACATCTTTGCAGATAATTTTTTAGTATTGAAAGGCTTAAACAGAATATTAAACTATAATAATGGTAGGATATAAGAAGATTTTTGGTGTGCTTTTGCTCACAACACTCACCGGAATTACGGTGGCTCAGAACAATACAAATTCCCCTTACACCCGTTATGGATTCGGACAACTAGCCGACCAATCTTTTGGTAACAGTAAAGCAATGGGAGGATTAGCTTACGGTTTGCGAGATGGATCTCAAATAAATGCCGCCAATCCTGCTTCTTATACGGCAATTGATTCACTCACTTTCCTCTTTGATGGCGGATTCACCCTCCAAAATACAAACCTTAGTGATGGAACCACCAAAATTAATGCTAAAAACTCGAGCTTTGACTATTTAGCAATACAGTTTCGAATGAGTAAGAGTTTAGCTATGAGTATAGGTTTTCTTCCTTTTTCAAATGTAGGATATAATTTCAATACAACAAATAATATTGTTTATCAAAATAGTCCGAACAGTACAGCTACTGCTCTTTCTGCTTATTATGGTGACGGAGGTCTGCATCAAGTATATGTAGGACTAGGTTATAAACTCTTTAAAAACTTATCATTAGGCACGAATATTTCATATCTATTTGGATCGGTAAACCATTCTTTAAATGTCACTTTCCCCGATGATGCAAGTGCTACACCTTATAGTGAGACTGATCAAGTAACTATCAGAGATTACAAGTTGGATTTAGGATTACAGTATACTAAGTATCTTGGAAAAAAGAATGCACTGACTTTGGGTGTTGTTGTTTCACCTGGACATTCTTTGAATGCGGACGCAACCCAAATAAGAACAACTTCTGTAAGAGATACCACACAATTAAATAACGGATTTGATCTACCACTAGGCATTGGAGGTGGGTTAACTTATGTATACGATAACCGCTTGACTATAGGAGTTGATTATACCTTACAAAAGTGGGGAAAGACAAAAGTCTTTGACGAAAGTCTTTGCGATCGGACTAAATTTTCATTCGGGGCAGAATATGTACCAAATCGCCTGAAACGGAATTATTTTAGTCGGGTTAAATATCGTATCGGTGCCTATTATTCGGACCCTTATGTAAAAGTAGCAGACGGAGAAGACAGTGATGGACAAACAATATGGACCAAAGGAGCTAGAGAATATGGAGTCTCTGCAGGATTTGGACTTCCTGTATTTAGCAGTAAATCAATCTTGAGTATTTCTGCACAATACAGCAAAGTAGAGGCAAGAACCAAAAACATGATTAATGAAAATTATCTAAAACTAAGCATTGGTCTAACATTCAATGAACGTTGGTTTATGAAATGGAAAGTGGAATGATGTGGAGAAAAAAGACCTATGTTATCAAATTATAGAAAAAACTATTTTATTATAAATACAAGCATAACAATTGTCTGTTGGATGATTGTTATGTTTCTTTTATTCCCTTCCTGTACAGAAAAAAAACGCCCCTTGGCTGCCGCAATACAGCATCGGGATTCTTTGCCTGTGATGAAAACGTTAGGAGTAACCACTTTAATTTCTGATTCAGGGATTACACGTTATCGGATAACCACTAAAGAATGGCTTATCTATGACCGCAAAAATCCTCCATATTGGTCTTTTGAGAAAGGACTTTATTTAGAAAAGTTCGATTCTACTTACCACATTGATGCTAGCATCAAAGCCGACACTGCTTATTTTTATTCACAAAAGAAGCTATGGGAACTAAGAGGGCATGTATTGATAAAAAATATACGTGGAGATAAATTTAGTACAGAACAACTCTTCTGGGATCAGAATACACAGAAAGTTTATTCCAATAAATTCATTCGTATTGTAAAATCTGATAAAATTATTACTGGTCGTCACGGTTTTGAATCTAATCAACAGATGACTATTTATACTATTTATCAAACAGAAGGAGCGATTCCTATAATAGATAAAAAAGTAGCGCCACCAGATACGACTAAACACAAATAATTATGAGCCTTTTTATCAATGTATTAATTACAATGTTCTTCTCTGCTTTTTTCTCAGGGATGGAAATTGCTTTTATTTCAGCTGATAGGCTAAGATTGAAAATCAATAAAGACAGCAAAGGCCTAAGCTCCCGTATTCTTTCTGTTTTCTTTAAGAATGCAAATAATTTTATTACCACAATGTTAGTCGGAAATAATATTGCGTTGGTAATCTATGGCATTTTAATGGCTCAAATAATAGGAACATATCTGCTAAAAGGACTAATTAATTACCATTTTTTATTAATGTTTCTACAAACAGTAATCTCTACACTTCTTATATTAGTGACTGGTGAATTCCTGCCCAAAGCACTATTCAAGTTGAATGCAAACCTAGCTCTTAATCTTTTTGCCATACCTTTATATATATTCTATGTAATTCTATATCCAATTTCAAAGATAAGTTCTGGTTTATCCTGCCTTTTATTAAGGCTCTTTGGCATAAAAACCACCAAACAAGTTCAAGATAAAGCTTTTGGTAAAATAGACTTAGATCATCTTATACAAACCAGCATCAACAATGCCGACAGCCAAGAGGAGATTGATACAGAAGTAAAGATTTTCCAAAATGCTCTGGATTTTTCTTCTATTAAAATCCGAGACTGCATTGTTCCTCGAACAGAAGTTGTAGCTGTAGACATTGACGCTGATCTGGAAGAATTAAAAGCAAAATTTATTGAATCAGGAATTTCAAAAATAATTGTATACCAAGACAATATAGATAACATTGTAGGTTATATACATTCTTCCGAAATGTTTCGAAATGCGGACAAGTGGAAGAATAATATTCAACAAATACCGATTGTACCAGAAACAATGGGAGCTAATAGGCTTATGAAGCTTTTTATGTTACAAAAGAAAACCTTAGCTGTAGTGGTAGATGAATTTGGAGGTACCACAGGCATTGTTTCTCTTGAAGATTTAGTAGAAGAAATATTTGGTGAAATAGAAGACGAACACGACACAACTTCATACATTGCCAAGCAGACAGATAAAAATGAATACATTCTTTCCGCCCGGCTGGAAATAGAAAAAGTAAATGAAATGTTCAGCCTCGAATTACCTGAATCTGATGACTATCTTACAATCAGTGGCTTTATTCTTAATCACTATCAAAACTTCCCCAAATTACACGAAATAGTTACAATTGATCACTATCAATTCAAGATTATAAAGGTTACTACAACAAAAATAGAGCTTGTTAAGTTGAAAGTGATAGAATAATTTATTTTTTTTCAAGAATAAATAGATGCGTATTAGCATTTTTTGTATCTTCGTGCGCTAATGATTCTATAGAAGAATAAATAATAAACAAATAAAACAGTATTAATTAAAATGGCAACGTTACAAAAAATCAGATCTAAAGGACCTTTATTGGTTATAGTTATTGGTCTTGCCCTATTTGCTTTTATTGCAGGTGATGCTTGGAAGATTCTTGAGCCTCATCAAAAAAATGATGTTGGTGAAGTAAACGGAGAGGCTCTTTCAGTGCAAGATTATCAAAAACTGGTAGATGAATATACCGAAGTTATTAAGTTTTCGAGTGGCGTTGCCTCTTTAAGTGATGATCAGCTAACTCAAATAAAGGATGAAGTATGGAGATCATACGTAAACAATAAATTGATTGAAAACGAAGCTAAAAAATTAGGTTTAACAGTTTCTAAAGCTGAAATTCAAGCAATGATTGATGAAGGCACCAATCCTGTACTTCAACAAACTCCATTTAAAAACCAACAAACAGGACAATTTGATAAAGACATATTAAAAAAGTTCTTGGTAGACTATTCAAAAATGGATAAGACAAAGATGCCCGCTCAATACGTAGAATACTATGAATCTATGTTTAAATTCTGGTCTTTTGTTGAAAAGAACCTTACTCAAAGTCGTTTGGCTGAAAAATATCAAAGTTTGATTTCTCATTCTTTACTTTCAAATCCTATAGAAGCAAAAGCCGCTTTTGAAGCAAGAGTAAATTCCACTGACTATTTAGTTGCTGCGATTCCTTATACTTCTATTCCCGATGCAAGCATTACGGTTTCAGATTCTGAACTAAAAACTTTATATGACAAGAAAAAAGAACAATTTAAACAATATGTTGAATCACGCAATATTAAATATATTGATGTGCAGGTTCTTCCAAGTAAAACAGATAAAGATGAAGTAGAAAAAGAAGTAAAAGGTTATACCGCTCAGTTAGCAAAGACAACCGGCGATTACTCCAATTTTATGCACACTGTTGAATCCAGCGTTCCTTTTGTCGATTTATTCTGTACTAAAACAGCCTATCCAACAGATATTGCAGCTCGTATTGATTCTGTAGCTATCGGACAATTATATGGTCCTTACTACAATCAAGCAGATAATACTTTCAATTCATTCAAATTATTAGAAAAGCAAACGGCTGCCGATTCTATTCAGTTCCGTCAAATTCAGATTTCAGCGCAAACCCCCGAACAGACTAAAGCATTGGCAGACAGTGTATACAAAGTTATTAAAGCAGGAGGTGATTTTGCTGAAGTAGCAAAGAAATATGCTCCTAATGGGAATGCTCAGTCACAATGGATTACTTCACAAGCCTATGAAAAAGCAACTTTAGATGCTGATAATGTGAAACTATTTTCAACCTTGTTTAATCTGGGAGTTAATGAAGTAGCTAACATTACTCTTCCTCAGGGAAGCATTATTATGCAAGTTCTTGATAAAAAGGCGATGAAAGAAAAATATAAAGTTGCTGTAATCAAAAAACAAATAAACTTTAGCAAAGAAACCTATAATAAGATTTATAATGAATTCAGTCAATTTGCTGCTGCTAATACAACCATCGAAAAGATGAGCGCAAATGCGGAAGCAAAAGGATACAAACTATTGGAAAGAAATGACCTCTACAGTGCAGAACACGTTATTGGTGGCGTAAAAGGAACTCGTGAAGCTATGAAATGGCTATTTTCAGCCAAGGCTGGGGATGTATCTCAAATGTATGAATGCGGCGAAGGTGATCATTTAATGGTTATAGGCCTTGTAAGCATAGTAAAAGAAGGGTATCGTCCTTTGGACTTAGTAAAAGATCAGTTGAAAGCGGAAATTATTAAAGATAAGAAAGCTGAAAAGATTATAGCTCAAATCAAAGTTAGACACTTAACCAACTTTGAACAATGCAGAACAATCCCCAATGTAGTAACAGACTCAGTAAAACACGTTACCTTCAGTGCATCGGCGTATGTATCTACTGTAAGAAGTAGTGAGCCGGTATTAAGTGCTTATGCTTCTATTGCTCCACTAAATAAGTTAAGTGGTCCTGTAAAAGGAAATGCTGCTGTATTCGTATTCCAACCTTATAATAAAGAGAAACTAAAAGAAGTATATGATCAGAAAGCTGAAGAACAAAAAATTCAGAGCATGACAATGCAAACAGTGAGCCGATTTGTAAATGACCTTTATATCAAAGCAAAAGTAAAAGACTCCCGATATCTATTCTTCTAAATAGAAGATAAAATTGTTTTTAAATACGAATTAAAAAGGCGAGGAGTTGAAACTTCCCGCCTTTTTTAGTTTTATTATGCCTCATTTTTCAATAAATAAAAAAGATTTATAGCATTTAACTTTAGTTTTTATATAAAAATAGTATTTTTGCTTAAATAACATAAGCAAAAAAACTATGACTAAATATTCCTGCCTTTTATCCTCACTTGTTTCTCTGTTAGTCTGTTCCTGCGTTTCTATTGATGTGGTATCTATTGACTATCTGCAATCAGCAAGGGTTAGTTTTCCACCAGAAATAAAAACAGTAGCTATCCTCAATAACACAATTGATAAAAGTGACAAAAGCAATATTAAAAGTAAAAGCAATAACAACGGAATTCCTAAAATAGAACTCACCCTTCAAGGAGATGGCAAAACCACGACCGAAGAATTTGCAAAAAGTGTTGCGGCGGCAAACTACTTTGATCAGGTTATAATCTGTGATTCAGCTTTGAGGGAAAAAGATCATTTCCCCAGAGATCAAGAGCTCACTCAGCAGGAAGTTAAGCAACTTACCTCAGATCTGGGAGTGGATATGCTTTTTTCCGTGGAAGATGTGACCATAAAAGCGAAACAAGAAACAACCATCTCTGAAAATATGTATCGTGCAACCATTGATGCAAAGGCTTCGCCAGTAATAAGAGTTTATTTACCTTCCCGGAGCAGACCGTTAGTTACTGTCTCGCCAGAAGATAATGTTTTCTGGGAAGAGTATGGAGCCTCAGAAGCTGAGGCGAAAAGAAATTTGATAAATGTAGATGAACTGATTAAAGAGGTCTCTGAATTTGCCGGCGAACTACCTACTCCGCACTTGATACCTACGTGGAATAATGTGGATCGATATTACTATGCCAGCGGATCTTTGGAATTACGAGACGCAAGCATACTTATTCACGAAGAATCCTGGGACGATGCTCTGAAATTATGGCAATTGGCTAATACTAGAAAAAGTGATAAACTAAAAATGCGTTCAGCTTTCAATATCGCTTTATATTATGAATCTCATGATGATATTGATAAAGCAATAGAATGGGTCGAAAAAGCCTATCAAATGGCTCAAAATAAAGAGAAGAAAACAGGAAAAACACCCAACGAAAACAAAACGACTGGCAATCAGACTCACTCGCAAGATTATCTCATTGCCGAACAATACTTAAGGATACTAACAGCTAGAAAAGCAGAAATACAAACACTAAATCTACAAATGAAACGTTTTGATAGCAATTTTTAATAGAAAATGCAGTAAAAATAATTTTTTTGTGTACTTTTGGATAGAAATAGCCAAAAGATAAAATAATCCTTATGAAATTAAGTGCACAATCACATATTCTAATTGAATCAGCCATAATAGAGGCTTTAAATCAATTCACTGGTGAGGATGAACAAACTGTTGTTACAGATATCCATATTCTCCCTAAGCAAGATTCAGGTGAACTCCTCATTTACAATGATGACGAGGAAGAACTTGCAAAAGTAATTATCGCAGAATGGGTTGACTATGATAAAGAAGATTTTGCTCAAAATACAGAACGAATTCTCCGCGCTACTCTCAATAAATTAAAAGATGAGGGGGCATTTGACCATCTTACCCTAATAAAACCCTATTCTATTATCCTGCTCGACGAAGAAAAAGAAACTATTTGCGACCTGTTATTGATGGATGATGATACATTCCTGGTCAATGACGAGTTACTAAAAGGGTTGGATGAGGAGCTTGATGATTTTCTAAGAAACTTATTAGAAGATTAATCCACCAGAATAAGTAAGTAACTAAAAAACCGCTTTGAGAGATTTAATTCTACCAAAGCGGTTTTTTTAGTTATATACTTGAATAATCTTTGTTTGATATATATCAAAGATCTATTTAGATATATATCTGAACACTTTCCTGATATATATCAAAAGAGTGTTTAGATATATATCTAAGCGCTTATGCTTGCTGGAATCCTTCAATACTTTCCTTGAGAGACTTAATTATACTCTCTGCATCCGCCTTTTTCTTACGCTCCATATCGATGACGGCCGCAGGAGCATGATCGACAAACTTCTCATTGCTCAGCTTTTTGATAACAGATAGCAAAAATCCTTCCTGATACTTTAAGTCGGCTTGTAGCTTTTCAATCTCGGCTTTCACGTCAATTAAATCACCCAAAGGGACAGCATATTCTGTTGTACCCACAATAAACGAAGCAGCTCCGGTAGATTTTTCCGTAGTAGATTTCAAAGAAGAAAGATTACACATCTTGCTAATAGCAGGAATCCAGTATTCAACAGGGTTCTCTCCTACTATTTCTAACTCTAATGGCGTTTTTAAAGGAATATTTTTCTGTAAACGAATGGTACGGACTCCTGCAATCACTTCTTTTGCAGCCTCAAAACCACTGAGAATAGTTACGTTTGGTTGTCCATAAACAGGAATAGGCTGAACCATGATGCTCTCTCCTTCCTGACGATCGGCCATACATTGCCACAACTCTTCAGTAATAAACGGCATAAATGGATGAAGTAATTTCAATAAATCATCAAAGATTTGCAAAGTAACGGCATAAGTAACACTGTCAATTGGAGCACCATAAGCTGGTTTTATTAGTTCCAGATACCAAGATGAGAACTCATCCCAAAAAAGTTTGTAGACAACCATCAGAGCCTCTGATAGACGATATTTAGAAAATAAATCTTCTACCTCGGCAATAGCCTGTCCCATCACGTTTTTAAACCACTCTTCCGCCATCACAGCAGCTTCAGAGGGCTGAATGGTCTTGTCTATCTCCCACCCTTTGATCAGGCGAAAAGCATTCCATATTTTATTATTAAAATTACGTCCTTGTTCGCACAGCATATCATCAAAAAGGATGTCATTCCCGGCAGGAGCGGCAAGCATCATCCCCATACGAACTCCATCGGCACCATATCTTTCTATCAATTCCAAAGGATCGGGTGAATTTCCCAACGACTTGGACATCTTGCGTCCTTGTTTGTCACGGACAATCCCCGTAAAATAAACATTTTTAAATGGCATTTCCTTTTTATACTCATAGCCTGCAATAATCATGCGAGCCACCCAGAAGAAAATAATATCCGGTCCGGTAACCAGGTCACTGGTGGGGTAATAGTAATTTATTTCTTTATTACCGGGATTGTTAATGCCATCGAACAAAGAGATAGGCCATAACCAAGAAGAGAACCAAGTGTCGAGACAGTCCTCATCCTGACGAAGATCAGCGAGCTGCAAGTTTATATTCCCCGTCTTCTCACGAGCCTTTTGCAATGCTTCATCTTCTGTAGCTGCCACTACAAAGCCTCCTTCGGGGAGAAAATAAGCAGGAATACGGTGTCCCCACCACAACTGACGGGAGATACACCAATCCTTCACATTTTCCATCCAGTGGCGGTAGGTATTCTTGAACTTAGCCGGATGAAACTTAATGTCATCATTCATCACCGCATCCAGAGCAGGTTTAGAAAGATCAGTCATCTTCAGGAACCATTGCATAGAAAGCTTTGGTTCAATCACCACATTGGTACGTTCCGAGTAACCAACCTTATTATTATAATCCTCTATCTTTTCCATCAATCCGGCAGCTTCCAGATCTTTTGCAATCTGCTTACGTACCGCAAAACGATCCATTCCAATATACATCCCTCCGGCTTCACTAATAGTTCCGTCGGCATTGAAAATATCAATAGTAGGAAGGTTAAACTTTTCACCGAGCATGTAGTCATTTACATCATGGGCAGGAGTTACTTTCAGACAGCCTGTACCAAACTCAATGTCTACATATTCATCCATGATGATAGGCACGGCACGATTAATCAAAGGCACAATTACTTTCTTGCCTTTCAGATAACCATAACGTTCATCATTGGGGTTTACACAAACAGCACTATCACCCAAAATGGTTTCTGGACGAGTGGTCGCTACTATAATATAGCTTTCTTCTCCTTCAATCTTGTAGCGAAGGTAGAACAATTTACTATGTTCTTCTTTGTAAATCACCTCTTCATCGGATAAAGCAGTCAGCGCTTTCGGATCCCAATTCACCATTCTTACACCACGATAAATCAATCCTTTATTGTAAAGATCCACAAAAACTTTGAGCACACTTTCCGAACGAACCTCATCCATAGTAAAAGCCGTGCGATCCCAATCGCAAGAAGCTCCTAATTTTTTCAATTGTTCTAAGATAATGCCGCCATGTTTATCCGTCCACTGCCAAGCATGTTTCAAGAACTCGTCTCTCGACAAGTCTGTCTTTTTAATTCCCTCAGCAGCCAGTTTATTCACCACCTTTGCCTCAGTAGCAATAGAAGCATGGTCTGTTCCCGGTACCCAGCAAGCATTTTTTCCTTCCATACGGGCACGGCGAACAAGAATATCCTGAATGGTATTGTTCAACATGTGTCCCATGTGCAGCACACCCGTCACATTTGGAGGCGGTATCACTATCGTGTATGGTTCGCGTCCATCTGGTTCTGATTTAAATAATTTATGATCCAGCCAATACTGGTACCATTTATCCTCTACGTCTGCGGGATTATACTTACTTGCTAATTCCATGTTTTTATTTGATAATTTATTAATTCTATGAGTAATGACGGCAAAATTAATAAAAAAAGACGATTATCTGTGAAAGAAATAGCTACTTTTGCCTTTGATTAATACTTTTACTGACATGCATACAAGAAAAGAACAAATAGAAGCCTTCGGTCGTTTTCTGGATATTCTCGATGAGCTTCGTGTAAAATGTCCTTGGGACAAGAAACAGACAAATGAAAGTCTGAGAACCAATACAATTGAAGAGGTATACGAACTGAGTGATGCCCTAATGAAGGGAGACAAAAAAGAAACTTGCAAAGAACTTGGTGATGTATTGCTTCATATTGGCTTTTATTCCAAAATTGCTTCGGAAACAGATGACTTTGACATTAAAGATGTATGTGATCATCTATGTGAAAAACTTATTTACCGCCACCCTCATGTATTTGGAGATACCGTGGCGGAAACAGCAGGACAGGTGTCTCAAAACTGGGAACAACTGAAATTGAAAGAAAAAGGAGGTAATAAATCGGTGTTAGGGGGAGTTCCATCTTCTCTTCCCTCAATTATAAAAGCATACCGCATCCAAGACAAAGCTCGCAATGTAGGGTTTGACTGGAAAGAAAAAGAGCAAGTATGGAATAAAGTAAAAGAGGAATTCGACGAACTTCAGGTAGAAATATCTTCAATGGATAAAGATAAAGCAGAAGCCGAGTTTGGTGATCTTTTCTTTAGCATCATCAACGCTGCCCGTCTTTATGGAATAAATCCAGATACCGCTTTGGAGCGAACCAATCAAAAATTTACCCAGCGCTTTAATTATCTGGAAGAACACACCATTAAGCAAGGACTCAATCTAAAAGAACTTTCATTGGAAGAGATGGATAAGTATTGGAACGAAGCCAAGAAAAAAGAATTATAACAATACAAAGTAAAAGAAAAAAAGCCAGAGCCCTGAATCCACAAACTTCAGTTCTCTGGTTTTCTCCTATTTATCTATCTTAAAAAATCTAAACGCCTATCGTTTTAAGTATCTTTTCTTTCAACTCATTCTTCTCTTGAGAAGATATGGCAGGTACACCCAGTTCATAAAGGAGCACACGCTTTGCTTCTTTGCCCAAAGCAACTTGCTGAGGATAAATCTGAAAGTATTCATCCCAATATTTTTTCAAAGAAGGAGTCTGCTCAAAAACAAAGCAAAGATAACTGTCGTTGGTCAGAAAATCTTCTAAACTATTTAATGCACCTTTTCCCACGTTTTATTATAATTAATCAATATAATAAAAACGTACCAAAGGAAAAGTTGTACTCATTTAATTCAATTTAAAATATTTAGATAGCAATACTTCTGAGTTTAAGTAAACCTCTGTGAATTAAATTGCGGACAGACTGGTAGTTCATCTCCATTAAGAGGCAAATATCCTCGTACTTCTTTTCCTCAATATAATATAGGCTTAGAGCTTCCCGCTGTCTTGGGGGAAGCTGATTTAAGAGATGTTGCACTTTTTTATTGGATATTCTTTCTTTCTCGATCTTGATATAATCGTTCTCTATATTTTCCGAAGCAATAGGATCTAATTCTTCAACTGAAAGATCGGAAAAATTAGTTCTTTTCCTACTCTCATCACATAATCTGTTCTTCAATGAAATAAAAAGATAAGATTTGAAATTAGTAATCTCACCAAGATCCTGACGTTTGTTATAAATCTTAATAAAAACATCATGGATGCAATCCTTCAATAACTCTTTATCGGTAGTCAATCTACAACCATAATTAAAGAGCATGTTCACATGCAAATCATATAATTTAGAGAAGGCATTAACATCTCCCAATTCTAAAAAAGAAAGCAGTTGCAATACTTCACTGTCGGCAGTTATACTGTCCTGTCCATTCCCATTCTGTTCTTTCATGATACTAAACTTTAAACTTTGTCTTATTGCGACAATGCAAAGCTATAGCTGAAAGAGAGCTTTTTTAGGGAATATTTGGTTATAGAGTGGAAACAATTGATATACCTGTTTTATAACATATTCTCAACAAATAACATACTTTAAGAGATTTATAAAGTATGAAACCAATAAATGCCATGAGCAGTTGAATCCCCTTTAAATACGTAAGAACTACCACCTTTAAGTTTACGCACAACGGTAGTAATTGTCCCTGTTTTCTCATCAATCCGTTTCAAAGTATAAAAGCCAGGAGCCAATGGCAAAGAAATATCTTCTTTCGATTGGCAATAAACAATCATTCCTATACCAGATTTTACCAATTTATAATAATTATCCGTACCAGTTTTTTCCACCTGCATTTTTAGAGCATCCTTCAAAAAAGACGGATCATTTACCAACGGAATCACGGGTAGAGAACCTCCGGCCATAAATACAGCCCAAGCCATATCAGGATAATTCTGTGCATAATATGTCACTGCTTTATCGGGATATTTTTCTCTGTACTCACTCACTGCTTTATAAGCTTCTTTGAAAGTTACCTTACCCACTTTCATTTGACGAGCTTGCTGACGGGGAGCTAAATTTTTTCCACCTTCAGGAGCATAAGTAGTACCATCATTTTTATAATGCCAGTATCTTATATCAATAATATCTACTAAAGCGCATCTCTTTTTATCTTTTAGAATAGCATCCTGAACATCTTTAGTGGTGCTAAGTGCTACCGTTGCGTGCTTGCCGGTTTCTTTTTCCCAAGCATAAATCTCATCCAACCAAAATTCCACAAAGTGAAGCGGTCCTGTAAATTCAGCACTAATTAGCTGAACCACATTTTTATTATCCGCAAAACTATTCAAACATTGGCGTATATATTGACGATGCAATTCTCTTCTTACCGGATGAGTTATATCATAAAAACGATCTGCCATGAAGATTCTCTTATCACCTGCAAAAGGAACAGTTTCCGGAAAATCCGTATTATTGATATTATTAGCAGAGCGCCAGGGGCAATCCACCCAATGTGCCCCGGCTTCTATAATATTGTGTTGAAAGTAGTTCTCATGGAAAAGGATTAATCCTTCTTTCTCTGATTTATCAGCAAACTCTTTCAATCGGCTCCAATACCAAGCATTTGGTCTGGTTAAATCATACTTAGACAATCCTTCCCAAGCAGAACTTTCTCCACTTCTTCCAAAAGGTTGTTCATAGAAAGGAGCCCATACATCACCCGTTCTGCGACGCGTACGTTCATGGTCATCTCTTCTTCTGTCATACCAAAGTCCGTAATTATGATCCAACACTACCATTTGCCTTTCTTTCATGAAAGTAATCACAGAATCAATACGATCTGTAAGACCAGTGCCTTCTCTATCGGGAACAAATCTGGTAATATGTGGTTTGGCTTGAACCAAATAACTATTTCTTAACTTTCCACTCCACCAAGGAACCTCATAGCGATTTCCAGTGAGCAATTGATTATCCAATGCTATTTTACCATCAGACATAGAAAAGTCTTTCTTTGCAAGTGCTTTTTCTGAATGATCTTTCAATGATGAAGCAAGTTTCAGCTTTCCAGTATTTGTGTTCACTGATAAAGAACTTTCTTCTATCCAGTGTTGCAAAGTCAGTCTGGGAATGAACGCTTCTTTAGCCATTTTAGCGGCAGCCTCAACAGTAGGACTACTGGAAGCATCTGTATTTCTTGGAAGGATTCGTGCTCTGGAAGCGAGGTCCTTACCTAAGCGTGTTTCCAATTGTGCATAAAAAAAGCTCCTCGGTTGAATATGATTATTTGATTCACTCCATTCACCATCTCCTGAAAATTGAGCCCAACATCCATACGCTCTGTTCACTGCGTCTTTAGGAGAATAGCATTCTATTTCAGCGGCCGAACATTGCCAAAAAAGACTATTTGCTGTTCCCCACCCCGCTCCATTATACTCTTGTCCCAAATTCTTAAAAGTAAGGTTGTTTCCATCCACATTCACAATATCAAATAGTAACCCACAAGCCCAACTATCTACAGCACCGCTAAAGCCAAATGATTCTTTCGAATCACATTGCACAAAAGCATTAGGCCCCGCAGCACAAAAGCCTGCACCAAAATCATGGATGCCATGTTCTGAATAGCAACGTTGAAAAAGAGTCTGTTGCCCCATCGTAAAGAACATATTCCTACGCATTCCTCCTATTTCAGAGATTGGATCTGTAGAAATACAATCCTCCACAGTTATTTTAGAAGCAGATTGCTGAACATAAACCGCACTTCCTGAAAAATACTTGAATGAAAGTTGCCGAACCCAGCAGTTTTCAGCATTCTCTATAGATACACCTACCCAACAATGATCTTCATCTTTAGGATATTTTTTATTATAATCAGATTCAAAAGAAATATTTTCCACTCCACTATCTGAGATACGACCATTCCAACGATAACGTAATACTTTTGCAGCACCGTATTTTGCATCAAGCGCCATAGTCAGAGGAGCATCCAACTCTACCTTTCCATTATCCAATCCAGTAATGATTCTATCCCAATAAATATCAATATCTCCAGCTTTCCAACCCAATGCAGTAATGCCACCACCAAAATGATTACATCCTAAATCCGCAATCCATTGAGTAGTAGAAGGGCGATAAATCATCACCCGATCTCCTTTTTTGAGGTTGGTTCCCAAGTCTACCGCAATAGAAAGTGTATTCACAGGAACATAAGGTGAAGTAATAGATAAGGTATCAATAACCGATTTATCATTCACTCCTTCTATATATAGCAAAGCGCCTCTGTCCACTCCTCTTTTTACTAAAACAGTCTGATTCTTATCGGTTCCACGCAATACAACTCCAGACTTAGAAATTCTAATCGATTTATTCAAATAAAAAGTTCCTTTATCGAGTAATACTGCACCTCTAAATCCGTTCTTATCGGGAGACAAAGAAGAGACGTGATTGATAGCTCGCTGAATAAGATCGGAGCAATCATCTTCTTGGTGAGAAACTAATATTTTATTGGGAACTTCGGGAATGTCTTTCTCAGAACTTTTATAACCACAATATGAAAAGTCGAGCACTCGATTATTTTGTGAATCAAAGTTATAAGAAACTTTTCCATTTTTTAAAATCAAAGAAGGGATTTGTGCCCAAAGACTTTGCATTGCAAAAAGACAAAATAATCCTACAAATATACTTTTAATAGAAACTCGGACTGCGCTCATTTATACTATTTTTTAGATTAATGAATATACTCTCTTAAACGATTGAGAAAGGCTTTTGTAATCAGCTTTTTCAAGATTTTCTATATTCATTCATATAGTCACGGGGAGTTTGGTCATATTTCTTTCTAAAACACTTTCCATAATATCCCACATCTTTAAAGCCTACGGCAAAAGCAATCTCAGAAATGCTCATCGTCGTATTCTTAATTAACTCCAAAGATTTATTTAAGCGAATTTCTTTCACTAAATCAACAGGGGCAAGTCCGGTAAGGCTTTTTAGTTTCTTAAAAAATGAAGAACGACTCAAGCCAATGTTCGCTGCAATAGTATCAATATTAAAATCACTATTATCAAGATTTTCTTCGATAACCTGATGAATTTTTTCCAGCAGTTGAATATCTTTTTTAACCAAGAACTGTTCATAGTCAGGAGCCGGTTCATCTGGTTCCTGTTTCCATAACCTCTCCCTGAAAAGTTTTCTTTCTCTTAATAGCTGATCAATGCGAGCAATTAAATAATCTTTGCTAAAAGGCTTAGTAATATATGCATTTGCTCCTAAATTTATAGCCATCGTCTTAGCCTCATCATTATTTTTAGCCGTAAGAATAACGACTGGAATATGGCTTATCTGAAAATCTTTTTTAATCCGCTGAAGCATTTCCATTCCATCCATTTCAGGCATCATTTGATCAGTAACTACAATATCAGGATGGTAAAGGTGAACCTTTTTCAAACCTTCTACTCCATTATTTGCAAGATAAATACGAAATTTATCTTCTAACTGCATTTTTATCAGATTACAAAGGTCTTTATTATCTTCTACTAATAATAAGCTGGGCAGAGCGGAATGTTCTTCCTTTAATTGATCATCCGATTCTTCCTCTTGCTTTTTTTGTTCCTCCGTTTCAATAGGAACTTCAGATGAAACATCATAAACTTGATCACTAAAATAAAAGTCTACTTCCGAAGGTTTGAAATGATCTTTTCCTAATAGCAATTCTATAGTAAATGCAGATCCTTGAGACTGTTTGCTCTCCACTGTGATTCGTCCATGATGCAAATTAACTAATTCTTTAGAAAGAGCCAATCCAATCCCTGTTCCCTTATATGTTGCATTTTTTGTATTATCACCTTGTGAAAACCGTTCAAATATTTCTGCCAATTTATTCTGAGGAATACCCACGCCAGTATCTTCCACTCGAACATAACACCCTTTCCCATCAGTAGTAAGTCCTGCTGTTAATAAGATACTTCCACCCGAAGGGGTAAATTTAAATGCATTAGAAAGAATATTCCGAATAACAATTTCCAGTTTCTCTTTATCAGCCCAAACAAAGACATCCTGATCCTCAAAATGGCAAGTATAACTAATCTCGTTTTCTTCCGAAAGAACAATAAATTCTTTGCTAAGAATTTCAATTACAGCATTTAAGTTAATAAGGGAAACATGCAAACGCATTTTCCCATTCTGTATTTTTCTAAAATCCAAAATTTGATTCACTAAATTAAGCATTTGATTCGTACTTTTCTCCATTAAATCAATATATCGTGTTCCCTTTTCTGAAAGCTTTTCCTTTTCACGCAATTCCTGGATAGGTCCCTTAATTAAAGTCAAAGGTGTACGAAGTTCATGAGAAATATTAGTAAAGAATTTAATTTTCAACTCAGAAAGTTTCTGTTCGATATAAATATCATTCTTCATTTTTATCAAAAAGAGAACTAGTCTTATTATACCATATAGCAAAGCCAAAAATAACAATACATAAATTATATAAGCAATATTAGTCCGCCACCAAGGTGGAAGAATAATTATTTCCAACGTTCGCTCAGATACCAAAGAAGGATTTGCCTCATCAATTGTTTTAACCTTAAATAAATATTCCCCAGGGGGAACATTTGTATAAGAAGCTATTCGGTTTTTCCCACTGAAATGCCATTCTTCTTCGTATCCTTCTAAAATATACTTATAACTAATTCTATTTTGGTTGTAATAATTTAAGGCGGCAAACTCAATGGTAAACATGGACTGATTATACTTTAGAGTAATCTTTTTTAACTCTTTTACAGACTGTCCGCCATCATTAAAAGAATAAAGATCTTGATTAGATACTTTAAAATCAACAATAAAGGTTTTATAAGGGCAATTATAAGTTTCCAACTGTGAAGGATTGAAGGTTAGTATTCCATCCTTACAACCAAACCAAAGTTGTCCTGAAGCACAGCGCAATACACTTTCTTCTTCCATCTTAATGGGAACAAAACCATCATATTTATCAAAATTACGGAAAGATCCGGTTCTCAGATCAAACCGTGAGATTCCCATTTCCGTAGCCAACCACAAACTATTCTTTCCATCTTCCACAATAGATAAAATCACATCACTTGTCAGTCCATCATTTAATCCATATGCTTGGAATACCGGCATCTTTTTTTCCTGATTATAACCTACTAATTTATTCAATCCTCCGCCAAATACACTCACCCATATTTGAGAAGAAGCATCTTTATATAAAACATAAATATCATTGTCGGCAATATTAGACTCATTTTGATAGATCTCAAATTTAATTTGATCTGGACTCTTAAAGTTTCCATCAAAAGACATTAATCCATCACTTGTTCCGACCCAAATGCGTCCCTCGGAATCTTCAACCATATTTCTAATCTCCATATACATACCATAGGATGGATAACGGCTGAAACAATTATATTTATGCTTAAAAATAGTCCTGCCGTTTTCTTCCTGCAACAGGTTCAATCCTCCGCCAAATAAACCAGCCCAAATACGTCCTTTACTGTCCAGAAAAGTACAATAGACATCATTATTACTTATTGAATTAGGATTTTTCTCATCATACATAAAACGAGTAAAACGAAATCCAAGCTTAGAAGAAGGATCAAATTCCGCTTTCACCAATCCCTTGCCTTTCGTAGAAAACCAGAGATTTCCCCTATTGTCTTCCATTATATGGTAGACGTTTCCTATATTATAGTTCCCTTCCGAGAATTTTTGCTTAAGTATCCCATTACTTCCCAATCTAAAAACCTCTGATTGTCGGGTGCCTACCCATATATCTCCATTCTTTGCTTGGAATAGAGCTTTTATTCCTTTGGTTGCGTCTGTCCCTGCATTTTTATTATCAAATAGAGAAAAAAGAGAAAACTGTTTTTTAGGAAAGCTGACTCTATAAACTCCGTTATCTAAAGAGGTGATCCATAGAATTCCGTCTTTATCAAACAATAAACTGCAAAGCCGGTCACTCTTTTCATACTTAAGAAAAGCTTTCGATTGATTTAAATAGTCAATGGTTAATTTATCACGATCAATCCGAACCAGATCACCGGATGAAGTTAGAAAGAACATGCCGTGCTCCTTACCATCTTGTTCCTGAATACTCTCATTCACTAAAGTATTTGGAAAAGCAAACTGCCGACTCATGTTTCTTGCAGGATCATAATAAGCAACGCCCTTCTTACCTAATATAAACCAGACTTTGCTGAAACTGTCAATAAAGGACTTAATAACAGGATCTTTAATTGCAGGAACAAATAATAGTTTGAAGGATCTTTTCACCAAATCGTACAAATAAACGCCTTTATTTGCAACGGATATATAAATTTTAGTTCTGTTATCCACCAAAATATTCTCTATTGCACCTTTCCCTGATAAAATATTCAGGGAAATAATTTGTCCATCTGCAAGGTTGATCCGATAGATCTTTCCCTCCTTATCACCAATCCACAGCACTCCTTTATTCTCATATGCACAAGAAAGATTTTTTTCGGAAGTTAGCCCTATTTTCTTTAAAAGAAAATCAGCTGAATGTAGCTTTAGTGATTTCCCCTTACGGCAAGACAGAATCTTGTAATCCATTCCTATCCAACTGATATAATTTTTACTTTCACATAAAAGATTATTTTTCAACTTCGTGTTATTGGCCTTATTCTTTGAATCGTGAAGAAGATAAAGATGCATCTTCCCATTTCTATCCGAAAATGCTTTTAATAAATCCTTGTTTTTAGTCAATAATAAGAGTTCTCCATCTTCTGTTTTCTGAATCTTAATAATCTGAGAATTGACAGAATAGCTCTTCCTAAGTTCATTAATAACGGCATAAAAGCATTCTTTATGCTTATCAAAAAGATAGAGCTTGTGATCAACGGTTTTAATCCACAAGTTATGACTTTTATCTTCTATTATCTTTTGAATTTTCCGAGGGGGGATATCTGTATAATACACATTTCGGTTATTGTACGTTTTAAACCTTAATCCATCAAAACTACATAATCCATACCATGTGCCAAACCAAACAAAACCATCTGAATCTTTTATTGTACAGTTCACTATCTCATGTGGTAATCCACTCTCCACGGAATAGTGTTCAACAATAATATTATTAATGGCCTGCAATGGAAGTAAGCCACTAAACAATATGATAGTAAGTATTAAGACTCGGTTCATTTCTCCTTAAATATATATAAAAACAATAAAAATCTTCCAAAAGTAGAAAAACAGAGAGACATGCACAAAATATTCTAATCTATTCTCGAAAAGCAACACGAACTGACATAAGCATATACTATTTTTTGAGCTTCTCACCAAACTCAGTTTGCTGTTGTTCAACTTCTTTCAGTACCTTTTTCTTTTCTTCGTCAGAAAGGATCACTTTTTTATCATGAGAAGCCGAACTTTCTTTCTCAAAAGAAGCAACCGATTGAGGAATAAAGCAAAATGGTCTCACAGAAGGAATACTTTCTATTTCAATCTCGGCTGAAGTAGGAGAATAAACTCCTTCAAATTGCACTCTTGCTTTGATCTTTATTTTACCTGCTTTAGTTGTTGACTGAATTAACACCGGTGCTGAACCAAATTCCACTGCTCGTGGGTTAGCTCCGATGCTAGCATCACCAATAATAGTGCCCTCTCCTTCTACACTAAACACCACATTTTCTTTTGCAAGGCGACGAACATTACCGTTATCATCTGTCACCTCAGCTATTATAACGACAAAGTCGGAACCATCTGCAACCAATGCTTGTCCTTCATGATCTAGTGTCAGTCTCAATTTGGTGGAACGGCGTGAAGGCATTCTTTTATACCTGCAAACCACCTTCCCATCCATAATACCTTCTGCCACAAAGCTTACTTTCTGCCAATTCTTCTGTACATAGGCGTATTCACGCATATCCCAGAACTTATATAGATTCTTAAAGATTACCGGAGCATTGGGAATTCCATTCTTTGCGTGCACCACCGGTTGCACAATGGTGTCTTTTTCATAGGCAATGAGCCGTACAGAATCGCAATTACTAAACACAATCACATCACTTTCCGAGAAAGGAGAAATCTCATTGGCAATATAAGTCATAGGGCCTGTTTCACAAAACGGATGAACCGCCCTGGAAGATACCTGACTACGGAACATATAATAGGCATATTTAGGCTGACGGAAGCAGTCAAAGATCCCTCCCCAGTAAGGATCCGGGTGATATCCCCGTTGATGATCAAAAGGATGCCATTGCGCACCTCCGATAAACTGTCCGGTTGTCTGGAACATCGCTCCATAAGATTCTGCCAATGAAAGAGCTTGAACCAACTGTGGACGTTCGCCCCAACTACGGGAAGCACGGTTATTATTATTGTGAGCATACCAGTCGTCCACATTTTCGCCAAATTCACGGGTGAAGATGCATTGTTTTACTTTTCCTTCATCAGTAGGCCAACCATAAACCAAGCCATAATTATCAGCAATCCCCTCAGAATGTAAATCACCCGCGGCAACAGGAGCACCGGGATAGGGGAATTCATCTTTCGTCACTTTCAAAGCAGACAAAGAGAAATCCAATGGGTAACGAGTTTCATTTAAAATCGGTTCCCAAACTAATACAGAAGTATGATTACGATCTCTGCGGATCATCTGATGTGTATTTTCATTTACCAGTTCCGCGAAATGTGGATCTTTATTCCAAAATTGCCATCCCGGAGTAGCCACAATCACAAACAAACCCAATTCATCGCACGCATCCATAAACGCTGGATCCTGAGGATAATGGGCCGAACGAATAATCTTACATCCTGCATCACGAAGTTTCTTTGCATCCCTCCATTGCTGAGAGTTGGGAAGTGCATTGCCTACATAGCCAAAGTCCTGATGTCTGTTGGCACCAATCAATTGCATGTAAGGTTTGCCATTGAGAAAAAAGCCTTCTTTTCCTCTAAACTCCGCCTTTCGGATTCCTATTCTGGTAGTTCCACCATCCAAAGCTATTTTACCATCAACCACTCTTGAATTTACGCGATATAAATAAGGAGTTTCCGGCGACCATAAATTAGGTTTGTGCACATTCATCTGCTGATAAACCGTACGACTTTCACCAATTTCGAGAACCAGTTTCGTTTTTGCTTTATCAATAATCTTACCCGTTTTATCGCAAAGTTCGGTTTCAAGATAAACCGTTTTAGTCTGTTTATCGTTATTCTGTACCTCCGTATTAACGAAGACCTCAGCACTCTTTTCATTAATCTTATCAAAATGAACAAAGACGCCTCCTCCGGCCACTTTATTAGCTTCAAGAGCATCAGTAATGGCAACAGAAGATTTGGCAATCATCCATACATCGCGGTAAATTCCTCCATGATAAGCAAAATCCAGCGTATATTGTTTTTTGCCGGGAGGAAAATTGTTATCATCACTATTATCGGCAAACACAGCAATCAAGCAAGATTCTCCTGCATGAATCCCTAAATCCGTGAGTGAAATGCTAAAAGGAAGATACCCCCCCAAATGTTGCTTAACCAACTTACCATTTACATAAATGTTTGATTTACCCATCACCGCTTCAAAGTACACAGAAATATTTTTGCCTTTCAAAGACTTGTCCACTATAAAACGTTTTCTGTACCAAGCGGGTCCTTGATAATTTCTGCAACCACTTGCTTCTGCAGGAACCAATGCAACAGTATGAGGGGTAGCAACTACCTCCCAAGAAGAATCGTCAAGATTCACAGACGCACCATCCTTTACCTCGCCTTTGAAAAAACGCCAACCTGGATTAAAGTTATACACCATTCTTCCACTTCCCTTTAAATCAATAAAACCCGCAACCGATGTTTCGGGACGATACGGACCAGCCATTCCAAGAACCGGCATCAAGAAGAGCAAAAGTACTGCTATACTACTTTTCATTGTTCTGTTTTTATAGTTTATTTATGTTCTATCATTATCACAATATCTTTCATCCTTTTCACCGGATTTACTTTCAACTGAATGACTTTTCCATTCTTCAGTTCAGCTTCCACTATGGTATTATTGGGAGCATACAACTTAAAATGCACATCCCATTCCAAAGGCCAGGCAGGAAACAAGAGAATTTTGTCTTCATTGGCCTGCAATAACATTTCCTGCAAACCAATCATGCCACTTCCTCCCCAATTATGATCAGGCGTCCAGTCATATCCCGGTCCCCAGAAGGCAGGAAAACGAAGATTACCATCTTTCATTTTGAGAGAAACCAGCCGTTGAGCTTCTTTGGTGAGTCCCAAACACGCGGCAAATATATTATCCTGCTTCCATCCCACATGACTTCTGAATTTCAAAGCATCCGAGTCACAAAGATAAGTATTTACAGCAATATCCAAGTCTTTTTTTCCTGTTCCGTAGATTCTCCAAGGGAAAACAGGGTACAATTGTGGAGATTCCACATTGTTTACCCGTTCCCACAACTTGGCAGGAGCAATCATTTTCTTTCCATTTTCTTCTCTTATAGTAATAGGCGGAATAGTTACCAACAGCTGTTTCCAGTGTGCCTTCCTCACACTGTCAAGAGGCAATTCGATCAATTTACCCAGAACTACTTTTAATGCTGAAATAGTAGAGGTAGAATTATATGCCATCTTATAAGTCTCGCAAGCCGAACCGGGATAAAGGACTAAATGTCCTTCTCCATCCAGTGCTTTTCGTCCCCGCTGAATAGCCAACCATCGGTAATGTTCATCAAAAAAAGTCAGCACACTTTCTATCAACGGAACGTACTCATCTACATTCGCATGGCTATAATCGTGAGTATCCAGCATCATTGAGCAAAACTCAAGCACGGTATCCCATTGATATTCTAGCCAGGCATTATATTCCAATCCTTTATCAAAAGTAGAAGGACGCTTCCAACCGTATTCACTGGGATTGGGTAAACCAAAGTTCTCTATTTGTTCGGAGAAGCAACCTCCATTATGATTCCAATAAACCCTGCTGCGCAATTCTGCGTTTTTCAATATTTCCATATAGAAAGCAAACTGGGGTTTCATCAGATCAAAGTCCCCGCTTTTCAACAAGGGGAAATAAACCAGTCGCTGATTTTGGGCAGTCATTGTTCCTCCTCCCCATTTGCGGTAGTCAGGAGTAAAACTTTGAGCGGAATCCACATAGCAAGGATCAAAGGTAAACAGTCCTCCATTGAATTTTGTGGGAGAACTGCCGTAGGCATTACAGCCCAACATGTAGCGAAAGAGTTGATAATTGCGCCCAATTTTCCAAGCATCAGAGTTCATCGTTCCTTCATTGATCCGGATAAAACTTCTATTCCAAAAAGCGTTCCACCAGACACGGGTCTTTTTCTTATCTCTATTCGTGCTGATTTGTTGAGTTGTTTCTATAAGCTTAGTTTTCCAATGCCTTATGTCCTCTGTCTGTTCAGTATATAAAGCTAACGATAATTGATGAAAACGAGCGGGTTTCTCACTCTTCATGCACCAAGCTTTAAAATCAGTCCCGGCATATTCACCTTTCTTGGTACCGATATATTTTAAATTATCTCCCCAAAAAATGCCTCCAGAAGTAAGGTTCTTCAATGGGTTGAACATTTCTTTCTTTACCGCGTCCATTCCCTGTTGGGCAACCGTTACGTCAAAAACAGTCTGCTCACTATTTTTATGATAAAAAATTACTCCGTTATCTTGTGCTTCCATCATATCCGCCTTGATAACCAAACCTTTAGGAATGAACCACTTATAAGAGTTCGCGTTTCCTTCTCCTTTTCTGACTGGACGGTCTTTATAACGCCAGCTTTCATAGCATACTTCTGTGGAAATATTCTCCTTGCTCTTTACTTCAACATGAATTACAGGACGAAATATATCCACCCATAATTCTATCAATATTCCACCGGATTCAATCTCAATAGAGCCATTCTTTAATTTCAGTTCCTGTTTGAAGTTCCCTTTTGTGAAAGGATTGGGAGAAAGTTTCAATCGGACACGACCTGACTTCAGTAAGCAATTATTTTCATCGAACGACCCACTACGGGAAATATAGAATAGTAGTTCATCATTCTCCACCCATACATTCAGACCAATGTCACCTCCCCCACAAGGCATTGATTCATAAGAGCCTTTACTTTGAGTAGTCCACAAAGTAGCATAAGAATCTGTCCAATCCGTCAACCGTTCTGCACGACTGGGAGAAAGGATAACCAATAAAAAGAGTATGACAAAGGGCTTTTTCATGGAACTTACCAATTATCCGTTCTGAAAGAAGAAACCGGCAGTCCTTCTGTTCCGTAAAGATCTCCTTTTACATAATTATCAAACGCATAGCGAACGGCAACAGGTTTCTTTACTTCATCAGATTTTACATAAACTTTACTTCTCACAATCCATGCTTTTGCAGTAACAAATTTCTTATCGGCACCAGCAATTTTAAAGTTTCTCAACTCTCCCTCCGGAGCAGCCACCCACATTTGAGTTCTTTCAAAACTTAACACAGCGGTGTCTCCCTGAATGCTCATTTCCTTGTAAACAGGTCCGTCGGCAGTAACACCTTCAATATGATAGGTTTTCACCAATGCCTGAAGAGCCAAACGTTCTCCCGCTACTTGTTTCTTCATGGGATGAATACCTTTCTCTAATCCAGCATCCAGTAAAACGACCATTCCGGTATTCTCTACCCTCTTTTCCACAGCGGACTGAGCTTCCCGCAAGTAAGCGGAATTGATCACTTCTTTACCCGCAGCTGTAATAATAGCGTAGTCATAAGGAGCGATCTGACAATAATAAAAGGGGAAACTCCCTTGATTCCATTTTGCTCTCCAAGACTGAATCATTGTAGAAAACAGATTGGCATAAGAACTGTAGCGGTCATAATTCGATTCTCCCTGATACCAAATCACTCCTTTAATAGAATAGCCAACTAGCGGAGCAATCATTCCTTTGTATAAGGTAGTCGGCGTACGATTCTTCTCTTTTATATCTTCGGAAGATTTGGGAATCTTTACTTCCGGAAAAGCACTAAGCATATCCTGATCCATCCATGCTTCCATACATGAGCCTCCCCAGGTACTACAGATCAAACCAATAGGTACATTCAGCGTTTCTTGCATCAGTCTACCAAAATAATAAGCCGTTGCGCTAAAATCTATAACCGATACAGGAGAAGCTTTTTGCCAAAAACCTTTCACATCTTCCTGAATTTCGACCGAAGAGTTGTGCCCTACCGTGAAAAGTCTGATTTGGGGATTCGTAGATTTCAGTACATCCATATTCGAGCCTTCCACCGGTTGATTCTTATATCCCTTCATTGGCATTTCCATATTGGACTGACCGGAGCAAAGCCATACTTCACCTATTAATATGTCTTCCAAGACCGTTTGTTTACCATCATTGAAAGTGATGGAGTAAGGACCACCTGCTTGAGGGGTGGCAACGGCAACTCGCCATTTACCCGTGGAATCCACCTCAACGGTATACTTCTTCTTATTCCAGGAAGTAGTAATCACCAATTTCTTATCAGGTGCAGAAGTTCCCCAAAGCAAAGCATTGGTTTGCCGCTGAAGAACCATGCCATTTGAAAAAAAAGCAGGAAGCTTAACTTCGGCCATTAATGTGGTAGAGCAGAAGAGTGATAGCATGAATGCCAAGACTCCTAATCTGAATTTATTATTCATCTTATCTATGTTTATTATACTAACTATTCTTTTTATCAAGTATTCTCATTTCAAGCATGTAAATGTTTGGAACGGAATCTCCTCACAGTTTAATTAATTTCTCTTTAGGAATCAATTAACGGGTGATAGAGATGGCAGAAACAATAATTGGTCCTACAATGCCCGATTGTTGTAAGGGTAACTTCTCCGACCAATAAGGAGCATTCGTCCAAACGTCCTCCATCTTTATCTTCTGTTCATGTATCCCTTTCATGCTATTAGCCCACGTATTAACGACTTCTATTTCTAATTTATTCGTTCCTTTTTTAAGTGCAGGAACTATGTTTACCCGATAAGGAGCTGTCCATACCGTACCACAATTTACTCCATTAATCCTCACTTCCGCCATCACATTGACTTTTCCTAAATCCAGGTAAAATTCTTTCCCCGTCATCTTTCCTTTCCATTGAAAAGAAGTGGAATAAAAGGCTGTCCCGGAATAGTACCTGATGTCCACATCTTCTTCCTTACTCCAATCAAAGAGCTCTGTTCGGATTAAAGTCTTCCCTACTTTCGGAAAGCTAACGTTCCACTCTTTTATCTTCAACGGAAGAACTGTCTGAGTAAAAACGTTATCAGCAGACAAAAAAGAGGTAGCCTGTTGAAAAACAACAAATACTGATTCATTCTGAGCCAAAGCCAATGTTACATTCGTTCGTCCATCAACCACGCTCCACTTAGTAGCTTTTTTTATTTCTCCCGTCACCGGGTTCCATAGCTCCGGTTGCTTGCCTAAACAGCGGAAAGATACTGTTATTTGTCTAGCTTCATCTTTTTGATTAGCAATAAAATAAATATCAGTATCATTCTCCGAGCGATGCGTCCACGCAATCTCTTTGGCGTTATCGGCAAACATTATATCTTTCTTCAATCCAAACTGATCAAAATCCGCTTGCATATAAGGCAATTTATACTGAGGTAAAGCCGATTCTATTTCTTTAGAAAGATGCTTTAATTCTTCCGTTGCATTTTCTTTATCAAAAAATCCGGGAGTTTGTAAAGGTTGGTCTCCTAACAAAACCACTACTCCCGCCTTTTGAATTTCTTTTATCTTCCGGGCTACTTCCACACTCATGTATCCTCCATCTGGAGACATCGGGTGAGATTTAGGCAACACTAATACCCGATACGAAGCTCCACCAGGCAATACTAACCGTCCATGTTCTACCTTGGACAGACGCAGTAACGCATCCTTATTGAAAGAATCATAAGCATATCCGCACAAAGGATCTATCCAATCTCCTAAATCTGTCATATTCGCAGAATGAATCACACCAACAGGCTTTTCTGCCGTGGGCTGTCCTTCATTTGCCAAACGTTTAGCCTCAGCTTCCACCCGTTCTTTACCGAATATTCCGGGGAGAGAAGACACCAATCGATCGGGAAGAATGGCTCTTCGGGGAGTTTCTTCTCCGGTAAATACTGCAATGTCTGTTACAGGATGACCGAATTGTAAAAGTGCCTGACAACGACGGGCATAGTCCACCCACGCTTTTCCTTGCTTCCACCAAGTCTGATCTCTCTGAAAAAACAGCCCGATACCATCCAAAGTCATACCCGGAGCTTTGTCCACAAAAGGATTGTGCACAAAAACGTGATAAAATAGCTTATTAATACCCAAAGCATAATTTCTGTCTAACAAAGATTTCAGCATCGCCGGATGTTCATTCCACATCGTACGCAACTGAGTAAACCCTTCCGCCTGAATAATATTCTTCCCATAAATATGAGCACCCGAAACCGCATCCAGCATATCATTAGGTTTATCATGTGTAGGACTATTCAACCAAAATTCACCCATCGGTCGGTCCACAGCCTGATAATGAAGCATCCCATCACTAAGCATAGTAGGAGCCACACATTCGGCAGAAAACTGACAATGATAATTCTTTGCTTCCACCGCCAATGTTTTATAAAACACGTCCAGTACCAATTCAGAAATGGTCTGACGGATGTCACTCAAAATGCTTTCTGTCTTCTCCGCACTTTCAAGTGGAGTGCCTGTATAGACTAATAAATAAGGAGTCAAATCATATCTTCTGCGTTTCTTAAACTCAGAAAGGAAATTATCCGACCAGTTCTGACTTCCGCATTCCCAACTATCCACATGCATAAACGTAAGTACACGCTTGGCCAATTCGGGATCTGTATTCTTAAAAGCCGCTCCAAACCAATGATCGAACTGAGTCTTTGCAGCGTCTTCACTAAACTTATCACATTCCAGTCCTTTTCCTCCTCCACCCGTTGCATTGGTATGTCCAGTGGAAGTATGCCCCATTCTGACTATTCTCCATTTCCCTACGGGAAGAACCGTATTCAGCATATCGCCTTTCAAGAAAGATGAAAGATCCATCACCTGGTTCAACTTGACACAATCTTTATCCGGTAATTCATCCGTTTGAGTCCGCTTACTCACCCGCCACACTAACCCAGTCTTACCCTCATATTGGTTAATCAAAGATTTACCGGACAACCGTAATTTCTTTAATTTCAAGACCGGTTTCCATTTAGCTGCATCCAAATCTTCTGCTCCGGGTTCCGACCCTTTCGGATCCCAATAAAAACGGAAGTAGCGAGCTGCTGTGGTTGGAAGAGTATAGGTAAAGTTCTCGTCGGTATTCTGCCAGCCTTGTCGTGGAGGAACTAATTGTTTTACTGTGTAAAAATGAACTCCGTCCTCACTGGCACAAACCTTTAGACGCTGCGCTTGATAGTTTGTCCCTGCTTCTATCTCAATAGAGCGGCAAGTAAAAGGATTTTTAAAAGTATACTGAATATAGCAAGGTGAAGAGCTACGGAAAGTTCCTGTTGCGTTCTTTTCCACTAAATAAGCAGGAATCGGATCGTCCGTATTAGAAGATACTTCGGGACGAACTTTATCGGTAGTAAAAACTTCCTCTTGAACCGGAATAGCATAAAGCCCTATTTCCTTATAAAAGCCTTCATAAGAGGAAGGACGAGGCAAACGCAAATTCTTTATTTTCCCGCCGGATACAAGGGTATCGCTCCACACTACTTTTTGCATGGACTTCTCGGGGGTAATCCAAGGACCACCCGCCAAAGCAAAACCATCACAAATGTGCATTCCTAGTTTCAGCCCCAACCGATCAGCTTCTTGCATAGAGAAGCGAACCATCTCCCACCATTGAGGAGTCAACTGATGATAAGAAGGTGAAAAGAGTTGCTTTTCCGCCGAACTTTTAATTGGCATGAGGTAAGCTCCTCCCAGTCCGGCACTCTTCATTGCCTCTATATCCGCTGTAATTCCGACTTTAGACACAGAACCATACATCCAATACCAAAAAATCCAGGGTGACGCTTCTACCGGAGGATTTTTAAACTGCTCCATAAGTGGCAGATTCTGTGCACTAACAACGTTAGAACATACTACGAAAAGAAACAGCAGAACTGTTTTATATTTATTCATAACCTTGGTTCCTATCCTACATTCTATTACTTAAAGTTAAATACCAGTTTACCAGTCTTTTCACCGCTCACCCATTTAGGTTGAGAAGAAGGGCCGATCAAGTCAGTGGAATTCACTTTGTTTCTTACCGCCGGAATCACATCCAATACCGAAATACCACTTAAAGGTAAAGTATATAACAAAGCATCCCGTCCATCTCCGGGTTGATATACTCCAATATAGACATTAGGAGTTTCGTTGGTAATAGAAATTAGTCCCTCGGAAGTCGTTAAGTTCATCCAGGAACAATTTGCAAAATAACCTTTGAACTCAGGGTAAATAAATGATTCTCCGGGAATAGGATCATTGTATTTGTTTTCCCACATATCATAAGTCGTTCCTTGAAGACGGTTCTGCCATACTCGGTAAGGACCGTCACCCAACCAACGTTTGCTTTGCATCAACTCTTCGGGATAATCAAATCTTACTCCCATCAAGTCTACTACGCCATTGAAGTTATAAGTATAATTCAGCACCAATGAACCATTTGGTTTTACCGTCCACTGAGCGGTCTCCATATTTCCAAGTTTATAAGAAGCGGTAATCACTAAATCATTACCCTGCTCCTTTGCTACCAACTGACTAAACACTGCCGCATCAGTAAATTCTTTATAGGTTCTGTCCATACTTTTTGCATTGGGATCATCGTGATTATAGAACTGATCGAGTGAACGATCTGCACGACGGGCGCCAATAAATCTTGGACCATTGGCAAAAGAAATCTTCTTTCCATTACTGATCACCCCTTTCAGTTGACCATCTTTCTTACTGAAAGTGTAACTCTTATCGGCAACTGTGGCAGTAATAACCTCTGCTGTTTCTTCATAAGAAGCCCGTTTGCCTGTTTTTTGTTCTTCTTTAATAGTTTTATCGGCTATTTTCCAACTCCATCGCCATAGTTCATTACCGCTTTTATCGATAGCAGTTAAGAACACCGCATCTATTTTACTGGTAAGAGCAGGCATCTTTGTTTTTAGAATTCCCGAAGCATGGGGTGCAATATCACTTCCGTTGACTTCTCCTTCTTTTAACACTTTAGTTACACCTTTATACTCTGATGATGAAGGGAAAGCAACTTGCTTCCACACAAACTTACACTCCTTGATATTTATGAAATCATATCTGTTTTCAATTTGAAAAGTTCCGTCAAAATCTTTATCCAGTTTAGTATTCATCACCTGAACCGGACACCAGATTTGCTTAATTGTGAAGAAGCTCCCCTCTTTTTCATGGTGAGGTCCCACAATTCCATCTGCACCAAAATTGCCTTGATTATCAATGCGACCACCTTGATCCACACGCTTCACCCCTTCATCGGCAAGCACCCACAAAAAGCCACCAATGCAACGAGGATGTTTACGCATCATTTCCCAGTAATCATATAATCCCGCTCCATGTCCGCCATCATACAAACCATGAAGAAACTCAGTAGGCATAAATATTTGTGGCAAACGCATATATTCCTGACTTTCACCGTAAGAACGGTAGTGCATGGTTTCAAATCCGCTGAAGTTTCCTTGCGGATGAATCACCGGACGAAGTTGAGGATCCCATTTATGAAATTCACCATCCAGCTCTGTGTTCCAACCTTTTTCATTCCCGTTGCTCCACCATATTATAGAAGGATGGTTCACGTCTCTGACAATCATCTCCTTCACTAACTTCTTCCCTTCAGGAGTTTCATAATGTCCATGCCATCCACCAAGTTCACTCATCACATACAAACCTAATTCATCACAAGCTTCAAGGAAATCGGGATCAGCAGGGTAATGTGACAAACGAACAGAGTTCATATTCATCTCTTTAATCAGGCGAACATCTTCACGATTTTTTGTCCGATCCAATGTACGGCCTGTTTCAGGGCGGAAACTATGACGATTCACTCCCCTTATATTTACCCGTACCCCATTAATGTAAAGTCCGTCACTCTCACGCACTTCGATGGTTCTGAAACCAAACTTCTCCTCCATTTGATGGAGAACTTTACCCTCTTTATTGAGTAAAGAGAATTGAGCCTTATATAAGTTAGGAGTTTCCGCTGTCCAAAGTTTAGGTGAAGAAACATTTAATGCGATAGAAGTCCAGTCGCCACCCGCTTTTACTATAGAAGTAACTCCTGCTACCTTTTTACCGGAGGCATCAATAATCACCGTTTTTATCTGAAGTTCATCCGAAGTAGCATTTCCTAAGAAACAAGTAGCCCAGAAAGATCCGTCAGCTTTTGCATCCAAAGCAATCCGATCAAAATGAGTAGAAGGTTTTATTTCCAGAAATACCGGACGAAAGATTCCTCCAAAGTTCCAGTAATCCGCACGTCGTTCGGCAAGGTTTACTCCGGCATTTTCTGATTCTTTACTAACAGTAACCTCCAGCAAATTCTTCTTTCCGTACTTCAGCAAATCAGTAACATCATAAGAAAAACGATAAAAAGCTCCTTGATGTTTTTCACCAGCTTTAAGTCCGTTGATCTTCACTTCCGTATCCGTCATTGAAGCCTCAAAAACCAATCGAATATTCTGTCCACGCCAAGAATCAGGCACATCAAGTTCATATTTATATCGTCCTTGTTCCTTAGCAACTCCGTCAGGGAATGCCTTTCCATAAAAAGTAATGCCATATTGAAACTGTCCGAATCCCTGTGTTTCCCAGCAGGAAGGAACCATTATTTTAGACCATTTGCCGGAATTACGACCTTCGGTACAAAAAAAATCCCACGCCACTGCATCATCTGCTCCTTTTCCGGAAAGATAATGAGTAATAGTTGCCATCACAGGCTTCTGCGCATATAAAAAGGAAGTTAAAAACAACGCTAAAAAAACGACTACCTTCCGCAAGTCTATCGATGTTCGTCTCATAAATTCTTTAATATCTTATTGAGGAGACGAAAAAGAGGTAGTTTTGTACCCAACTTTTCTTCTTTTATAAGAGTAGAAACTTATTCATTGCAATAAGATACACATTAACTTCAAAAAAAATCAGAATAAAGAAACATCAAAAACGAAAGTGATACAATCAAAGGAGTTAGTTTTCATTTAATATTTTATAACTTATTTTGTCTTTATAGAAAAGGAGGTAATAGTTTATTCTATTGTGTTCCTGTGAACTATGAAAAACAGTTATCAAAATTATTAATTAACTTTAATCTATCATGAGGAAATTTACACTTTTCGCTGTTGCACTCGCAACAGCATCTGCATTAAATGCACAAGATTACGTATGGAAGGGAAAACAGGCAGATCAAATCTGGAGTACCGCTGTTGCTAACTGGCAATCAGGTTCTATACCAGTACCCAAAACATGGGCAGATAATGCCAAAGCTATTTTTGATGATACTTCCGCCACCGGATCGGATACGATCACAGTTAACGGAACAATTCTCACCAGCGGAATCTCAATAAATGCCACAAGGCCTTATGTTCTCCGTAAAACAGCCGACACAGATGTCCTTTCCGGAACAGGTTCACTTATTAAAGAAGGTATTGGAGATTTCTCTATGGATATTAAGAACAGCCTAACAGATGGTACTATTGTTCGTGAAGGACGTCTTATTATGGAAAAACAGACAAGTCCTAATATCTTCGGAAGTAAAATTGTTATGGAAGGTGGAACTGTGAACTTCGCATCAACAAATAGCAGTGCATACCCCGCTGTAAGTGTTCCTATGGAAATACCAGCTGGAAAAAGTGCAATTGTTGAACTGTCTCGTTACAGTTATTGGAGCAGTAAACTCTCAGGAAGTGGCAACTTAACTGTAAAAGTAGGTGGTGACAGGACTTATTTAGGAGCAGCTAAGTTCTCTCCTGTCGATTGGTCTGAGTTTACAGGAAATGTAAAAGTTGAGCAAAACGTTATATCAGGAGTTACTCCAGGTTTTTATGGTTTGATGCTAAACACAGGCAAGACTTTTGACATGGAAACAATTACAGGTATTGATTCAACTTTATATGATAAGAAATTATCTTTAGGATCAGGAACTGTTCTTACTTCCGAATCAGGGACTCGCTGTTACGCTATTGGTGAATTAACTGCCGCTGATGAAACCAGCCAAATAATTGGTTATTATAAAAAATCAGATTCTCCGAAAATTTATTATATGATTGGCGGATTAAACACTGACGTTGTGTTTCCCGGAGTTTTCGCTGATTACGGCGGGAAAGGGTATAATTATGTAGGTCTCGTTAAAGTAGGTACAGGAACTTATACCTTTACAAGCAATAATACCATTTCAGGCGTCACAGGTGTAACGGTTAAAGAAGGACGTTTCTATTTCAATACTGTTGACGAACCTTTAAAAACTTCTCTTGGACGCTGTAAACAAATTATTTTAAATATCAAAAAGGATGCTATTGGCGGCGGTAACGGTCGTATCACAGGAGCTGTTGAAGTATCTGGTAAACTTGAGATTGGTTATCACGGAATCGGTACAATTATTGTTGCCGATACACTTAGTACCGATGGAGTAACAATAGGTAAAGATTACAATTTCCCTGTTAATTTCCGTTCGACGGGCGAAGCTGAATTTGAAATTGCTTCCGCGAACAGCTATGATAAATTAATTGAAAATGACCAAATTCGTTTCTATACGGATACAATCGAAGGTCAAGTTTATATGCCTGTGATTAAAGTGATACCTGCCGCTAGTTTTGATGTTAAAGATGGAGATATTTTTACTCTTATGACATGGAAAGAAGCAAAAGGAGTGAACGACGCATACAAAGTGGAATTTGGAGATTTCAAAGGAGTAACATGGACTTATGAAGAAGTAGAAGAAAAAGATACGGAAGGCAATGTAACCGGATACAAATTGGTTGCCACCGCTAAGGGTTCTGGTATAGGCACAGGCATTAAAAACACAAATGCAGCTGAAGGTCTTAAAATCTATCCTAATCCTTCCAACGGAGAATTCAATGTTGCAGTAGAAGGCGCTGAAATCAACAAAATAGAAGTCTTCAACAATCAAGGTCAACTTGTCGCAGTCGAAGCCGTTAACGCTAACGGGCATGTTAATCTTAATGGAATTAGTGCTGGTATCTATTTTGTGAGAGTCATTACAACCGAAGGTACTGTCACAAAGAAACTGATAATCAAATAATAGTTAGAAGAGAGAAAAGACGGGCCACATGTCTGTGGTCTGCCTTTTTTGTTCTATAATAACTAGTTTACATTTTAAAATTACTGTAAATTATGAAAAAAATATTACTTATAGTCATCCTTTTCGGATTATTTTCATTGGGCGTTTTTGCGCAGGAATCAATATTGGCATTCCCACAGGCAGAAGGATTCGGTCGTTATGCGCTCGGTGCCCGTGCAAGTGATACACGTGAAGTATATCACGTAACCAATCTAAACGATTCCGGAACCGGTTCACTACGTGATGCAGTTAGTCAGCCCAATCGTGTGGTTGTGTTCGATGTGGGCGGTATTATTAAGATAACATCAAGAATCGTATTTAGTAAAAACTTATATGTTGCGGGGCAAACGGCCCCCGGCGATGGCGTTACCGTATATGGCAACGGTGTTTCCTTTTCTGGCGCCGACAATATAATTGTTCGTTACATGCGTTTCCGTATGGGAATCAAAGGTGACAGCGGAAAAGATGCCGCGGGTATTGCCAATGGACAAAATATGATTTTTGACCATGTATCCGTAGCTTGGGGATTAGATGAGAACTTTTCTATTAATTGGGATAGTAAAGGAACAGAACCAACCAACATTACCATACAAAACTCTATTATCGGACAAGGAGTAATGGTGCATGCATGTGGTGGTTTGATACAAACAGCTGGGGGTGTAACACTCTTCCGTAATTTGTATATAGATAACAAAACCCGCAATCCTAAAGTGAAGGGACTAAACCAATTCGTAAATAATGTGGTTTATAATTGGGGATCAGGCGGAGGCTATATTCTTGGAGGTGATTCCGAGGGTCCATCCTGGGGAGTTATTGAAGATAATTACTTTATCAAGGGTCCTGTAACCGGCGAAACTTCTGCTTTTGTACGTGGAAATGCAAATTTTCAGGTTCGTCACAAAGGGAACATGCTGGACTATGAGACCGACGGTACGCTTAGCGGTACAGTTGCCACAGATGATATATACGGTCCGGTGACACTCGTGGGACAGCAAGAAACATTCGCCGATGCGCCACAAGTACATCCAGTTATCAATCAATCTACTACTGCTGAGGAAGCTTACCAATGGATTGTGAAAAACGTAGGCGCCACATTGCCAACGCGAGATGCAGTAGACACATATATGATTGATGAACTTACATCACTTGGAAATAAAGGTACGTTAATAAATGGAGAAGCTGACTTAGGGTTAACAAACGGTGTAGGTTATGTCTTCGACGCACCTAAAACACTTGATACAGATAATGATGGTATACCTGATACTTGGGAAGAAGCAAATGGGCTGAATAAAAATGATGTCAATGATGCCACGATTATCGGAACCGACGGTTATATGAACATTGAACGATATCTCAATGGAATTACTTCCGGCTCTTCTTTCGTAAAATATCCAACAGTTGTTGCCATTAAATCGCTGGATACAGATTTTGTCACCGTCAAGTGGAATAATAATGCGGAAGAAGCGACCAGTATTGTTTTAGAAAAGTCCACGGATAATGTGAATTTTACAACAATTGCAACCTTGGAGCCTACCGTCACAGAATATAAAGCTGAAAATCTGATAGCAAACACTACATACTATTTCCGTTTAAAAACAGTAAACGGGGAATTAGAATCGATGTATTCAGATGTATTGAAAGCCATAACCTCTGGAGTTGCCGCTCCCCCCGTGGCGTGTTCAGAACCTGTTCCTGCAAATGAGTCCATCATTGTCGATTACACGGAAACAACATTATCATGGAAAAACTTAACCGGGCTCTGGGGAGGAGATTTATATTACAGTGTTTTTATCGGAACCAGCGTAGACAATTTGCAACAAGTCGTAACAGATATTACCACTAGCTCCCACAAATTAAGTTTAGGACAAAATACGACTTATTATTGGAGAGTTGATGTTAAAAATGCCTTGGGAGAACAAAAAGGAGATGTTTGGTCATTTACTTCCGGGAATAAGCCTCAACGTGAAAAAGTGGCTTACTGGAATTTTGATGAAACAGAAGGAAATTCAGCAGCGAACGAAACAATCGGATATGCAACGGCCAAAGATTTCACTCCAACTTGGATAAGTGGCAAAAACGGGAATGCAATCTCTTTTCCAGGGACTTCAACTTCCGAAGGCATGGTTCAAAGTCATTATGATTTGCTTAACATAGGAAATCAGTCTTTTTCTTTTGACCTTTGGTTTAGATCGAATGGCGGTTCCACAACGGACTGGTACTTGCTGCACAAAGGGAGTCACACAGCTAATGCAACTACGGGAGCAACCGGACGATGGTTTGGTCTTCAATACAAAAGTTCAAAAATGACTTTTGGAATTGACGATAATGTGACAAAAACAAATATAGATGTAACTGCCTCAGCTTATTTTAACGGTCAATGGAACTACGTTGCCTGTGTAAGAGATATGGAAGCAAAGAAAATACAAATCTATATCAATGGAAATCTAATTAGCGAAAAGGCAGATGCCACAGGCGATATAAGTGAAACCGAAGACCTGGTTATAGGTAACTGTAATGTAAACTTTAACGCCCCATTTACCGGCGATATAGATGAAGTTTCTATCTATAACTCAGCATTAACAGCCGCGGAGATTAAAGAAAAGTACAACGCAGAAGCAACGGCTATCTCTACAACAAAACTCGATCATTCGGAGTTGGATGCATATCCAAACCCATTTACAAATGAATTAATTCTGAGTTCATCTGCATTCGGCGAAGAAAAAATACTTGTGCAAATATATAATGTATCAGGACAGTTAGTTTATAATAGACAAACTATAGCTATTGATAATAAAGTATTTCTTACTGATTTAGATCCTCTTTCTTCCGGATTTTATACTTGTATAATAAAAACGCCGGATACGTATCTATCTATTAAAGTAATAAAAAAATAGTATACTATTACCATCATTTTAGAATGTCCAAACATTCTAAGAGAAAAGACTTGAGGTTTAAAAAGTTTCAAGTCTTTTTATTTTAAAAAGAAAAAAACTATCAATATAATAAACTGGAAATAAAAAAATAATATCCATAGTAATATAATTGGAATCAATTCACATTTAAGCATTTCAATAAATAAATTAATTTCCTATCGACCAAGTGCTAATAAGTTAGCAAACAAATAAGATGATACAAAGTTAGAGGATAGTTGGATAGATTTAACTTATACAGGAGCTGAAGAATATCTCAAATTAGGAGAAATTTATATTTATGACACAAATGGGAACACTACAGCCATTTCCGTTAAAGAATTGATGAAGATCAAATATAATTTATTAAATTTACCCTCTGAAATGCAATACTATTTTGGTCATTCAGTATCCT
>JAATGU010000078.1 GCA_015654535.1 Bacteroidales bacterium | reverse complement strand
TCACCGTCATCGAAGTAAACATATTAAAACGATTTATAGCTTGTGGACCATAGACCTTCGTAATTGTCATAAACTGAGATATAGGAGCCATTTCGGTTCCATTGCGCACGTAGATACTATTCAATGTCTCAGGATTAATGCGGTATTTTGCATCTGCCTGTATGTACACACGATACAGTTTGCCGAAACGATTGAAGTTTGATACATACATGCCACCATAATATCCTTGTAGAGTTTCAAGAATTGTATTAGGACTAATGCCAACCTGTTTACATTTTGCTGCATCCACATCAATTTGATATTGAGGGAAATTTGGATTAAATGAAGTTTGAGCTGCTCCAATTTCCGGGCGTTTATTGACCTTGGCCAAGAAATCTTGAGACACCTGGTTAAAGTCATTCAGACTACCACCGGTTTTATCCTGAAGGTTCATTTCAAAACCATTTGTAATACTGTAACCGGGAATCATTGGAGGAGCAAATATTAGTATCTGAGCATCTTTAATTTTTGCAGTTTGCTGATACAACATACCGATGATGCTATTTACATCCTGACCTTTATCTTTACGTTCATCCCAGTTACGGAGTTTACAGATAAAAGTACCATAGGAGCTACCACTACCAGCTAGAAGACCATAACCACTAATTTGAGCATTGCTTTCAATCAGAGGATTAGCGACAATAATCTTATTTACTTCCCTCATCGTCTCTTCCGTGCGCTCAAGTGATGTTCCTGGTGCCATATTAACAGCCATCATAAATGTTCCTGTATCTTCATTCGGAACCATTCCGGTAGGCGTAACCTTCATTAACACTACCAATATTGCAACGCCAATGGCTACCAAACCAAATGAGATCCACCGATGTTTAACAATCCGTGTTATACTTCCTTTATATTTACTTAGTATGACATCATAAGTCGTATTAAAAGCGACATGAAAGCGTTGTATAAAAGTCGTTTTTTCTTCTCCTTCTTTTTTCTGCGGTTTAAGGAAAATAGCACATAGAGCCGGACTCAACGTTAGGGCATTTATAGCAGAAAAACCAATAGCGACAGCCATTGTGATACCAAACTGACGATAGAATACACCCGAAGTTCCTCCCATAAAACTGACTGGAATAAACACAGCCATCATTACCAAAGAAATCGATAGGATAGCGCCGGAAATTTCACTCATTGCATCCAGAGAAGCAAGTCGCGCCGACTTATATCCCTGATCCAATTTGGCATGAATCGCCTCTACCACCACTATCGCATCATCCACCACTATCGCAATGGCAAGCACCAGAGCACTTAGGGTCAGTAAGTTTATGCTAAATCCAAACAATGCCAGCATTAAGAAAGTACCAATCAGCGCCACTGGTATGGCAATAGCCGGAATAAGTGTAGAACGGATATCCTGCAGAAAGATATATACTACCAAGATTACAAGTATAAAGGCTTCGATTAACGTCTTGATCACCTCCTCAATAGAAGCATACAAGAAGTCATTGGTATTCATTAAAGTGTTATATTTTACCCCCGTAGGTAACGTCTGTTCTGTGTTTTTCAACAAGGACGTAATATTGTTGATAATTTCAGTAGCATTTGAACCCGGAGTCTGAAATACGATGCAAGATATAGCATTATGTCCATTTGTATAGCTATTTACGATAGTCGACTGGGCTCCCAGCTCAATACGAGCAACATCTTTGAGTCTCAATATACTCCCATCAGACGAAGCACGAACCACAATATTTTCAAACTCTTCCGTTGTTTGCAGGCGTCCCTTAGATTTCATAATATATTGAAATGACTGTCCACCATTTTCACCAAACTGTCCGGGTGCTGCTTCAATATTCTGTTCGGCCAATGCAACAGAAATATCACTCGGCATCAATTTATATTGAGCCATAACCTCTGGCTTCAGCCAGATACGCATCGAATATTCTCGTGCTCCCAGTACCATTGCGTCACCCACACCTGCAACACGCATGATTTGTGGTAATATGTTTATCTTAGCATAGTTCTGCAAAAACGTCTGATCATATTTATCATTTGCACTATACAAAGAAAATACCATCAACATACTTGTCTGTCGTTTACTGGTAATAACACCCACTTTGGTTACTTCCGACGGCAATAACCCTTGAGCTTTTGACACACGGTTCTGTACGTTAACCGCTGCCATATCGGGGTCGGTTCCTTGTTTAAAATAAACATTGACAGTTGCTACACCATCATTCGTAGCGGTCGAAGTCATGTAAGTCATGTTCTCCACGCCGTTAATTGACTCTTCAAGTGGGGATATCACACTATTCATCACTGTTTGAGCATTAGCTCCGGTATAAGAAGTATATACTTGAATAGTAGGTGGAGCAATATCAGGATATTTCTCCACAGGCAACGATACAAGCCCCAGTATACCCAAAATAACGATAAAAACAGAGATAACTGTTGAAAGTACAGGGCGATTTATAAAATTATCTAATTTCATGTTTCTTCTATATTTAATAAATGTCTATTACTTAGAAGTTTTATCAGCTGATTGTTGTGATTTGGCTTTTTTTATGGCTGCTTGTTCCGGAGTTATTTCCTTTATCTGCATACCATCTTTAAGAGTTCCAACGCCTTCGGTCACAATTTTATCACCAACTTTCAAACCGGAAGTAACAACATAGTTCTGACCATCGTCTAAAGAAAATATTTCAACAATTGTGTTTTTAACGATCGATTTACTGTCAACAACATATACGTATTTCTTATCCTGTACCTCATAAGTAGCTTTCTGCGGAATGACGATGCAATTATTCATTTTATAGGGAATCAATACCGATCCTGTACCACCACTTCGCAAAGTCTGACGTTTATTAGGGAATTTAGCACGGAGGCTAACCGAACCGGTAGTCTGGTCAATAACACCACTCATTGTTTCCACCTTACCTGTTTCACTGTACATCGTTCCATCGATCATTTTCAATTCAATATCCGGCATATTCTTAAGAATTTCTTTAGGGGAATCACCATTAGCGGTAAGAGCTAGTAGTTGCCTTTCAGTTAATGAAAAATAAGCATACATTTCAGAAATGTCGGATACAGTGGTAAGTGGTGTGACTCCACTTGGGCTAACCAGACTTCCCACACGGAAAGGTATACTACCTACTACTCCGTTAGACGGACTTGTTACCCGTGTGTATGAAAGATTTTTTTGAGCACTTACCAACTGAGCTTTAGCCTGTGATAACGAAGCTTTACTAGATAGCAAAGAGTTTTCTGCCAATTGCAGATCATAAGAGCCAATAATATTACTCTTAGCCAATTCTCTTTTGTTTTCAGCAGTCAGCTGTGCGGTGGCTAAATTTGCTTTTGCTACATTAACGGCAGCGCGAGCAACATTAACTGCCTCCTGATATTGCACAGCATCAATCGTAAACAGTGTCTGACCTTTGTGTACCACAGAACCTTCGTCTACGCAAAGACGCGTTATAAAACCCGAGACCTGAGGACGGATTTCAATATCCTGCTTGCCTTTAATAACAGCCGGATAAGAACTTTTTAGTTCAACATCCGAGCTACTTAAGGTAGTGACGGCATATTCCGGGACCATATCTCCTCCTTTTTGAACATTCTTTTTGCAAGAATAGAAGGATAAACATACTAACACTCCGACAATTAATAATGGAGCCGTAAATAATCTACTTTTTTCCTTAATCATAAAACATATACATTATTGGTTAATATACTCTATACCTAAATACCTAAAAAAATAATAGCTGCAAAGGTCATAATAAATTAAACAGTAAGAAAGCTCCAAAGTTCATTATAATTGTTCTATTTTTCATCATTTATTCGACTTTAAAGAAATATAGCCTATATTTGTGGTCAAAATTAGAATAAATTATGAATGAAAACAAATTTGTTTTTGCTAATGATTCAGTATCGATAGATGACGATTTTGTCATGTACTCCGGTCTAGTCAATTCTTTTGCTTTGGAGAACCCAGCACATACGGATAAAGGATATCTTGGCTTTTGTTTGGATGGATTTGGAGAGATAGAAATTAATTTGGAAAGGCGTACTATAATAAAGAATCAAATAATTCCAATTTCACGAAATTCGATTGTATTTCATAAAAAAATAAGTGATGATTTTCGTGTCGTTTTTTTTTCTGTTTCAATATGTATGTTAGAAGATTTATTAAATGATTTACGGAAATATCCACCTGTATTTCTTTTTAAATCAAGCTTTCCGTCTATTATACTGAATGATATGGAAATGAAACAGATTATGGAGTATTATAATCTTATGTGGAAAGTTACAGAAGACGTCCAGAATGATCATAGAAAAGAAATTGTTAAGCATCTGTTGTGTTCAATGTTGATTAATATTCATTGGCACGCAAACCGATATTTGGAAAATCCTGCTCCTGTATCACGAAAAGAAGAGATGATTAGAATGTTTTTTACTTTGATCTTTGAACACTTCAGAAATGCAAAGGATGTATCTTTCTATGCTGAAAAGCTTTGCGTATCTCCTAAATACTTATCATCTCTGGTCAAACAAATAGCTGGTAAACCAGCAAAGGAATGTATAGATTATTGTGTGATTCTGGAGAGCAAAGTTCTACTAAATTCGTCTTATACTATTCAGGAAGTATCTCAGCAGTTGAATTTTCCTAATCAATCATTTTTTGGCAAATATTTTAAAAAGCATACCGGCATGTCACCATTAAATTATAGACGGTTCAAATTAAAGTGATCTGTAGAATAGTTCCATGAATCATCCAGTCCTTTTTTTTTTTTTTCTTTTTCTTTTTTATCTGAACAGAAGTTCTATTTTATGTCCCGATTGAACTGGTATTTCAATGAATTTTTCGTGCGAAAATGTTTTCTTTATTCCTTTACCGCTAATAGTTATTTCAGTAATCCCTGAAGGCACTTTCATTTTATACGTTCCGCCATTGGAAGATTGTATGGTAGCCAGTGTAGGGACACCTTTACTCCAAGTAACACCTATTGTTGCACCGCCACGAACTCTTAATCCTTTGAAGCTTCCTTCTGCCCAACTGGTCGGTAAGGCAGGGAGTAGATTGATAAATCCTTCGTGACTTTGCAGCAGCATTTCCATGATGCCTGCTGCGCCTCCAAAGTTACCATCAATTTGAAAAGGAGGATGTGCGCAGAACAGGTTGGGGAAAGTTCCTCCTCCTCGCTGATTGGGCGTTTCGGGCAGATAACTTGGCATGAGCAAACTTTTGAAAAGCATGTAGGCTCGGTTGCCATCTCCCAGACGAGCCCAGAAATTAATTTTCCATGCTCGGGACCATCCCGTTCCCTGATCGCCTCTTCGGTTGAGTGTTACCTTGCAAGCCTCTGCCAGTTGAGGTGTTTGGCTTACTGTGATCTGACTTCCCGGGTGTAAACCATAAAGATGTGACACGTGCCGGTGGTGTATATCTGTTTCTTTGTAATCTTCCAACCACTCCATTAAGTACCCTTCCTTACTTATCTGGAAAGGAGGTAATTTGCGTGAAGCAATAGTAAGTTTTTCCCGATAGTCATTATCACGTCCTAAAATCTCTGATGCCTGAATTACATTAGAAAATAATTCTCTAATCAGTTCATTGTCCATTGTTGAACCCATGCAAACGCTTACTGGTTTGTTACTATCCTTTGGATAAAAGCTATTTTCCGGCGAAGAACTAGGAGCTGTGACCAACCAACCGTGAGTTGGTTCTTCTATCATAGTAGAGAGAAAGAACTCTGATGACTCTTTTAAGATTGGATAAATCTTTTCTAGATAAGCACATCCTGCTTTTGTGTTGCTATTTCCTTGAAACAAATAATGCTCCCATAAATGAGCACATAGCCATACACCGCCTGTATTGGTTGCCCCCCATGAGGGATCTTCTCCCGGAGCGGTAAAGTTCCATACGTTTGTCATCATGTGGGCCACCCATCCTTTGGTGTTTTTCCCATAAAAAGCCTGAGCGGTGGCTTTGCCCGAATCTGTTATATTGCTTATAAGTGAAAGAAGAGGCGGATAAAGATTGGCAAGATTGCCTGGTTCCATCAGCCAATAGTTCATTTGAATATTGATGTTCAGGTGATAATCTCCATTCCATGGTGTACTAATCCCATCGGCCCACAATCCTTGTAGATTGGGTGGGAGGGTGCCGGGGCGGGTACTACTGATAAATAAATACCTTCCGTATTGCAGATAAAGAGCAGCCAACGCAGGATCATCTGTTCTCTGAAAATTAAGGATACGTTTATCTGTTGAGAGTAGCACGGGATTATCGCTCCAGGGTTTTACCATCCCTTTTTCTCCGATAGAGATACTTACCCGATTGAATAACGAAGCATAATCCGCACAATGTTCCTCTTTAAGTTTCTTGTAAGAAAGCGATAACGCCTTATTCATTAGCTTATCTGCCTTGAATTTATACCTTCCTGAAGAAAGATTAAAATCTGTTCCGGCAGAGACAATTAGTATCACACTGTTGGCATCTTTCACTTCCAGTCCTGCATCAGTGACCGTTACCGTGCCACCATCCACCTTTGCCTTGAGCTTTGCTACAAAAGAGATTCCATCTTTACCCGTAACTCCACTGTCCAATGTACCATTCATCACTAGTTCTCCTTTTTTCGCAGTAACTGTGGCTCGTTCCGGTCGGTGAAGCATTGCCTTGAAAGAGACTGCTCCCTTGGAGAAAGGCGTACTGATCCTTATAACAATCACATCTTTAGTTCGGGAAACAAAATATTCACGCAAATAAGCAATACCGTTTTTGTAAAAATAAGAAGAAGCTATGGCTGATTTTAGATCCAGCTTTCTTTGATAATAGTTCTTTTGGGCTTCCTCAGCAACATGTTTCGTATAAGAATAATCGATATCCAGATTAGCCAGCATCTGATAATTACCATACGTTCCACCCTTTTCTGGTTTTATGGGAACAAAATGCTTGTACATTACATCCTGCGCTTCCTTGTTTTTACCTTGTAGCAAGAGTTCACGTATTAGAGGTAAATAGTTAGCGGCCTCTGGATTATTGTAGTTTGCTTCCGAACCAGACCACATAGAGATATCATTCAATACGATTCGTTCTTTATCTATACCTCCATCCGGCATCATTCCAAGGCGTCCGTTACCCAATGGTAAAGTTTCTTCCCATAAGCGTGCGGGAGAGTCATAGCGCAATGTTAGATTATAATCGTTCAGGTCCCTTTTTACAGTGAGTTGTTGAGCATCAATTGAAATGAATGTTGTGATGAAAGAGAGGATTAAAATCTTGATGATATTTGTTTTCATGGGTGTACATTGGTTACAGACAAACAATAAAATATGGAATAAAAATAATCAGTCCCACGGTGGCTGCGGCAATGGCGCAGATCAATACTGCACCTGCGGCAATATCTTTCACTTCACCCGCCAGTTTGTTTTGTTCGGGAGAGACCAGATTGACCAATCGCTCGATAGCTGAGTTGAAGGCTTCCGCGGCAAAGACCAACCCGATGCAAAGAATTATCATTATCCATTCAGTGGAAGTAACGCTGAACGTAATTCCACAAATTAGCACAATCACTGTGATAATTGTATGTATCCAGGCATTCTGTTCCTTAGAAATAAAGTTACCTATCCCTTTCCAGGCATAGGTGAAGCTTTTTAAACGTTTCTTTGTGTTGAATTTCTCCATCCTACTAATCCCGGCTTACTTGCATCACCCCTTTTATCCCTTGAAGCTTTTTA
>JAATGU010000055.1 GCA_015654535.1 Bacteroidales bacterium | reverse complement strand
GGCTTCTTCTGCGTTATACTTACCTCCATTGATTACGCTAACTCTTACTCTGAACTTATCATACCGATATCCTAATGCAGCATGAAATCCTCCTGTGATAAACATCGGAAATAGACTTTCGACTTCTAATGCTTGCTTTACATCGTAACTATGTTCCTTTTGGGTGGTTTCTTGTGAATACAAATTAGATATGGACAAGAAGAATGTGAGAGTGCAACAAATTAAAATTTTATTCATTTTGATATTTGTTTGATTAATATATTGTGCAAATATCAGAAGAGATAATCATTCAATTGCTCCGCATTTGTTACCAAATCATTTTTTAGAGAAAATAGTATTGCGAATACGGCTTAAAGATTTGGGGGCAACACCTAAATAATTCGCAATGTGGTAGAGTGGAACTCTTTGGAGTATTTCAGGATAGCTTTGTAATAGTTTGCTATACCTGTCTTTTGCGGATAATGTTTGCAGGTCGACACTTAATTCTACTAGTTTTATGTATGCTTGTTCCATCAGGATGCGGCCAAAGCGTTCCAATCTCGGGATTTTATCATAAAGGTTCAATAAGTCTTTTTGCTGTATAACTAAAAGCTCGGAATCTTCAATAGCTTTAATATTAAGTAAGGAGGGTGTGGCGTTTAAGCGGCTATGATTATTTGTTACCCATTCATTGTCAAAAGCAAAATCTGTAGTAACCTCATTCGCATTATCAAGCGTTTTATAATAAATCAATACCCCTTTATCGACAAATGCAATGGAAGTACAAATTTGATTTTCTTGCAAGAATAGGTCATTCTTCTTAATAAGCTTTGTTTCTAGGACAGCGGCTACTGCCAACCATTCTTCTTGATTAAGAGTTATGATTGAGCTAATATTCTCCTGTATTTTCTCTAAATTAGCCAATAGTCTACTGTTTTATGATCAAACACAAAGATAAGAGATTTGTGCTATCTTACATTAGCTGACATTGTCTATTTGCAAAAGAAAGGTGAGAATTAGTTTTTTATCTTCGCCGGATCACTGAAATCCTGTTTCTGCACGTCAGATCATACATTCGTGATGGGCGAACATAAAAAAAGCTACTTCGAGAGTCCGAAGCAGCTTTTTAATAGGGATACATATAAACTTTACTATTTGATTTTAGCAGTTAGCGGTGTACGTATCTTCTGCGCATATTCATCTACATATTTATACCACTCGGCGGAAGTCTTAAATCCCCACTTGCTCCAGCCTGCACCAAAGTAATAAGTAAAGGCTGATCCTGGTTCATAATCACTGATAGCTAATACATGACCAATAGCATCATCCTTGATCTTAGAAGAAGCTTCAGCTCCTAAGAATGGCACAACCTTTGTTTCCTTTACATTTGCAGGGAAAACTGCTGCAACAAAGATCTGCCCGTTAACAGAGTCTTTGGGATCTGCATAAGCAATATAGCCCTTTTTAGCAGACATCACATAATCGTTACTTCCCTTGTGAAGAACAATGCCAGTGGCAAGAGGCAAAGATTCTTTCGTTTTAGTGAAAGAAATTACTGCCTTATTGAGTTGCGAACCTGCGTCCAAAGAAATGACACGGGTTTCAACTATAGAAGCATCACCTTTGATGGTGAGAGGATTATATACAAGCTTTACTGTAAAGCGTAAAGGACCATTGTCCAAAACTTCTTGAGTAGCGTAACAATATGGGTAAACTATCTTTCCATCTACTAAAAAAGCAGAGGTTCCAGCTCCTAAAGTAGGGCCTACTTTATAAAAATCAAGCCCATTCCCATGATCCACATGATAAGTGGTACAGTCTCTTAAAGCTTTAGCAGCCGCGGGGTCTGTCTTCGTCAAGTGTGCTATTTTAGCTACTGTACTATCATTCAGTTCCATGTCATATCTTGCTTCTACAACAGGCTCTTCGCTATTTTTCACCCAGATATCATATCCATAAGCTTTTTCTCCTGTGGCTTGCAGTGCAGGGCCATATGTACGGAAAGCAATACGATCATTTTCCCAAGCCACATCATCTACACGTTCAGGATATTGTTTTCCGCAAGAGACAGTATTAACTATTGCAGGAATACCCGATTGGATAATATAGTCCTCAGATGATTTGGCTTTTACTGATGCAGGAAAAATCAGTTTCTCATCATACGTAATCTGATAAGGAACCTGCTGACCATTCTTATCTAAAATCACTACTTGAGCAGTATCTGCTAAATGGATTTTATTATTAACTTCTTTCATAGAAAGCTCTACCATTTCCTTTTCTCTATTGATAGCAGAAGAGTTAGTTACTGTGACACTCACAGTCTTATTGGCAGAACAAGAAACAGCAGTCAATACTGCTAAACATAAATAGAATGCTTTTTTCATTTTGTAAGCTATAATGGGGATATAAACGAACATGCCGATGAATCTCTTTCCAGAGGTACACCGGCACGTAGGTATATATAATTATTATTTAGGTTGTTTACCAATATAAGCCAGAATACCACCGTCAACATACAGAATATGTCCGTTTACAAAGTTAGATGCATCAGAAGCTAAGAATACTGCCGGACCCTGCAAATCTTCCGTTGTTCCCCAGCGGGCAGCGGGAGTTTTAGCAATAATGAATTCATTGAAAGGATTTCCTGGTACACGAAGCGGAGCTGTTTGCGGAGTTGCAATATAACCCGGGCCAATGCCATTACATTGAATGTTGAATTCACCCCATTCAGAAGCAAAGTTCTTAGTCAACATCTTCAAACCACCTTTAGCCGCAGCATAAGCTGAAACAGTTTCACGTCCAAGCTCACTCATCATTGAACAGATATTGATAATCTTTCCGTGACCTTTCTTAATCATACCAGGTGCAAACGCTTTTGATACAATGAATGGGCCATTCAAGTCTATGTCAATTACCTGACGAAATTCAGCTGCTGTCATTTCTAATGCAGGAATACGTTTGATAATACCGGCATTGTTAACTAATATATCAACGACACCTACTTCTTTTTCCACCTGAGCAGCAAAAGCATTAACCTTTTCTTCGTTAGTAACATCGCATATATAACCATGAGCTTTGATACCTTCTGCCTTGTATGCAGCAAGCCCTTTGTCTACCAACGTCTGATTGATATCATTGAACACAATTGTCGCTCCAGCTTTTGAGAAAGCTGTAGCCAACGCAAAACCAATTCCGTAAGAAGCACCTGTTACAAGTGCTATTTTACCTTCTAATGAAAAATTTACCATTGTCTTATAGTTTATAAGTTATTATTTAAGATCAGTAATTGCTGAGAAATCCTGATCACCATAATCTAAGTTTTCGCCACCCATTCCCCAAATGAATGTATAATTGTGAGTTGCGGCAGCAGAGTGAATTGACCATTCAGGAGAAAGAACAGCCTGATCTCCCTTCATCCAAATGTGACGCGTTTCATCAACTTGTCCCATGAAGTGACAAACAGCCTGATCTTCGGGCACTTCAAAGTAAAAATAAGCTTCCATTCTACGAGAATGAACGTGAGCCGGCATCGTATTCCAAACACTTCCCGGAGCAAGTTCCGTCATACCCATTTGTATTTGACAAGTAGGCAAAATTTGGTTAACAATCATCTTGTTTATGTTACGATGATTGGATCATTCTAGTGAACCCATTTCAGCTACAACAGCATCTTTTTTTGTAACTTTCTTATCCGGATAATTTCTATGAGCTGTCAATGAATTGAAATAAAATTTAGCAGGATGTTTTGCATCTTTACTTTCAAATGTCACTTCACGATCGCCGGAGCCTAAATAAAGTGCCTCTTTAAAGTCTAATTCAAATTGATCCTTTCCTATTTTAACAACACCCGGACCTCCTACATTATACAGACCCATTTCACGGTTGCGAAGAAAGATAGGCTGTTTTAAAGGGTCAATAGCTTCCAGTTTCAAAACCTCACCACAAGGCATTGCACCACCTACAACCATACGGTCATACATAGAGTACACCATGTTTACTTCATTCGGAGTAAATACTTTTTCGATCAGAAAATCTCTACGGATTCTTTTTGTGTCATAGCTTTTTGCATCTTCAGGATGCGCAGCATAACGAATTTCATAATTTGTCTTCATCTTTTATATTGTTTTTTAGTAACCAAGATTAAGCGAAACAATGCAAAGTTAGTAAAAGAATTAGTTATTGTGTGGTAAAATTGTTCTTAATACATGGTATTTTTGTTCCATTTCATAATAATTATGATTTTTGGGATTACAAATAAATACGATTGGATTGTTTATTTCACTTAAATAAAAGTAAATAAAAAAGCCTCAATTATCATTGCGATAATCAAGACCTTTATTTTGGTTGTCTCACCAAGATTCGAACTTGAACTGACAGAACCAAAAACTGTAGTGCTACCATTACACCATGAGACAAACTTAAATGCGCTTTGTTTCCAAAAGCGATGCAAAGATAGCTTTATCAGCCATATCTTCCAAATTTTTTAAGCTCTTTTTTATTTCGCGATGATCAGGAAATAATTCTTCTTCCCCTTTTGAATCAATAAATACTTATTATTCAATAACGTGTCTGCATGAATTAATTCATCAAAGGTAGTCAATTTTTCTTTGTTAACTGACACTCCACCTCCTTGAACCAACTTGCGCATTTCTCCCTTAGATGGAAATACCGGAGCAAATTCGGTTAGTAAGTCTACTGCTTTTACTCCTGCCGAAAGTGCATCTTTAGACACTTCAAACTGAGGAACGCCTTCAAAAACAGCCAAAAGAGTATCCTCATCCAGCTTCTTTAAAGCATCAGACGTCGCATTACCAAAGAGAATGTTTGAAGCATCAACGGCTGCATTATAATCTTCTTCGGAATGAACCATAATAGTCACTTCTTTAGCTAAACGTTTTTGAAGTATACGTAAATGAGGTGCTGCTGTATGTTCTGCCGTCAATACATCCACTCCTTCTTTATCAATAGAAGTAAATATCTTAATATATCTGGAAGCATCCGCATCACTTACGTTCAGCCAAAATTGATAAAATTTATAAGGAGAGGTATATTTTGGATCTAGCCACACGTTACCGGACTCTGTTTTACCAAACTTCCCACCATCTGCTTTAGTGATTAAAGGACAAGTCAGGGCAAAAGCTTCCCCTCCGTTAGTACGGCGAATTAACTCTGTTCCCGTAGTAATATTTCCCCATTGATCAGAGCCCCCCATTTGTAACTTACAACCTTTGCTCTCATATAGATGCAGAAAATCATAACCTTGGAGTAATTGATAGGTAAATTCCGTAAAAGATAAACCTGCACTTGATTCACTACTCAGTCTTCTTTTAACTGAATCTTTAGACATCATATAATTCACTGTAATGTGTTTTCCTACTTCTCTGGCAAAATCAAGGAACGAAAAGTTCTTCATCCAGTCATAGTTATTGACGAGTTCAGCAGCATTGGGCTCATTGGAATCAAAATCGAGAAACTTTGATAATTGTTTTTAAATACATTCCTGGTTATGAAATAAAGTTTTTTCATCTAGCAAATTTCTTTCGGCCGATTTTCCGGAAGGGTCTCCAATCATGCCTGTAGCACCGCCTATCAAAGCTAACGGCTTGTGACCGCAGCGTTGGAAGTGTCGCAGCATCATTACTCCACATAAGTGTCCAATGTGCAACGAATCAGCAGTTGGATCAATACCTAAATATGCAGTAACTCTTTCCTTTGCCAATAACTCTTCTGTGCCGGGCATCATATCATGCACCATTCCACGCCATTTTAATTCTTCTACAAAATTCATCGAATGATTCTTTTATTTATAAAGTTTATGTGTACAAAAGTACGACACTTTACTCGAACAAACAACTCTTATTGATTAAAAAACAGTTGAGCAATGTTTTGCTGCACTTGTGCAATTAATTCTTTTATAGGTACTGAGCGACTTTGGGCCACCGCCTCATATATTTGAAAGATCTCTTTATCGCTCTCGTCTGTTTCCAGCAAAAGACGGTTTAAAGGAATGCTGTTAAGGGCGGCTTCCTGATATTTTTCTCCAAAAGAAAGGTAGATATTTTGTGCGGTTAATTGTTCCGCAAGTTCTTTTTTCCCCCTGAAACCATGAAGAATCCAAGGGTATCTGGACTGAAATTTTTTCTTTAACTGAATAATTTCATTCGATGTTTTTACAGAATGAATAATAAGCGGTTTATGAAGAATCTCGGCTAAATTAATATGGAACTCAAACACTTTCTGTTGCAAAGACAATTCCGTCCGAATCATTTTATCCAGACCAGTTTCACCTATTGCAAGGACTTGTGGATGACGAGCGATCTTTTCCAATTGTTCATATCCAGCTATGACATCAGAAGTAATTTTCCATGGATGGATACCTACAGAATAATAACCACCTTTTTGTGGAGAAAAATCTGTAGGCATGCAACTATAAATAAATTGCGATATATTTGTTCTAAGATGATGGGTATGTACGTCTATTATATCCATAATAATAAGATTAAAAAGAACGTGAGGGGTGCAAAGAAAGAAAAAGAGGTTTCCTTACTGAGGATACCTCTTTTATTTCTTGTATGATCAATCTTTAAAAAGTAATCCTTTTCATTTTTTCTTTGACGAGAATCGACCTCGTTTTGAAGTCGCAGGCTTTTCATCTTGCAATCTGATAATTTCCAGACAAGTGGGTAAGTCTAAATCTTGTGGAACTACCTCTTTAGAAATTTTATAATTTGTTCCTTTATAGGCAATATAAGGACCAAAGCGACCATTAAGAATTTGGATTTCAGGTTCTTCTTCAAATTGTTTAATTATCTTTTGAGCCTCAGCTATCCGCTTTGCCTTTATCAATACAATCGCTTCATCTAAAGTGATCTTCATTGGATCAACATCTTTAGGAAGAGAAATAAACTTAGCATTATGTCGTATATACGGGCCAAAACGGCCAGAGCCAATCGTTACTATCAGATCTTCAAAATCCCCCAAAGTGCGAGGTAACTTAAAGAGTTCTAATGCTTCCTCCAACGTGATAGTTTCGAGTGATTGCCCTTTTTTCATCTGAGCAAAACGAGGTTTTTCTTCATCACCCACTGATCCAATCTGTACCATCGGACCAAAGCGGCCAATCTTCACCGAAACAGGTTTACCTGTTTTAGGTTCAATACCCAATTGCCGTTCACCAACTCTATGCTCGCTCTTAATGGCCAAAGTACTTTCAACAGAAGGATGGAACTTTTTATAGAAATCTTCCATGGTCTTTGTCCATAGCTTTTCTCCATCAGCAACCTCATCGAATTCTTTTTCAACATTTGCCGTGAAATTATAATCAAGTATATCAGGGAAATATTCTGTTAAGAAATCAGTTACCACAAGACCTACATCCGTAGGGAACAGCTTTGATTTCTCTGCTCCGGTAATTTCTATTTTGGTTGTCTCTTCTATTAAAGATGCTTTTAACAGCAATTGCTCATAAGAACGTTCCACTCCTTCTCTATCTCCCTTTTCAACATATTCACGCTGTTGAATGGTAGAAATGGTAGGAGCAAAAGTAGAAGGACGCCCGATGCCCAGTTCTTCTAATTTACGAACCAGACTGGCTTCAGTATATCTTGCAGGATGCTGAGTAAATCGTTCGGTCGCAACAATCTCTTTACTATCTAGCAACTGTCCCTTTTTCATCGGAGGGAGCAAACGAGTTTCGTCTTCCTGCTCATTTTCGTCATCAAAAGACTCTTTATAAACACGAAGGAAACCATCAAATTTCACTACCTCGCCTACTGCTATAAATTTCTCAGTGGAATTATTTAAGGCAATAGTAGCCGTTGTTTTTTCCAGTAGAGCATCTGCCATTTGTGAAGCTACGGTACGTTTCCAGATCAAATCATAAAGTTTTTTCTCCTGAGAGGCTCCGTCAATCACTTGATTCTCCATCTCAGTAGGACGTATAGCTTCATGAGCTTCCTGAGCGCCCTTAGTTTTTGTATCAAAATGACGAAGTTTTACATACTCTTCGCCCATAATATGAGTGATTGCTTCTTTAGCACTCGAAACAGCAAAGTCCGAAAGATTCACAGAATCAGTACGCATATAGGTAATCTTTCCAGATTCATATAGTCTCTGTGCCACAGACATTGTTTGGGCTACTGTAAATCCAAGTTTACGTGCTGCTTCTTGTTGTAATGTTGAAGTAGTAAATGGAGCCGCCGGAGTTTTTTTCGACGGACGCATACTGATATCTTCAATAGTGAATATGGTATTTTTACAAGTTTCCAACAAAACCCTAGCTTCTTCTTTTGTTTTCAACCGATGAGCAAGTTCCGCTTTCATTTCTACTAGCTTACCATCCAAGTCAGGAACTAAAAAGACTGCGGTAACACGATAAGAAGCCTCTACTTGAAAAGCTTGAACTTCACGTTCGCGTTCCACTATGAGTCTCACGGCTACAGACTGGACACGTCCTGCCGACAAAGCTGGTTTCACTTTTCTCCAAAGAACCGGAGAAAGTTCAAATCCTACAATACGATCAAGTATTCGGCGAGCTTGCTGGGCATTTACCAGATTAATATCAATTTCTCTAGGTTGCTCAATTGCTTTTAATATAGCAGTTTTAGTAATTTCATGAAAAACAATTCGTTTTGTGTTTTCAGGCTTCAATTCCAGCACTTCGTATAAATGCCAGGAAATAGCTTCTCCTTCACGGTCCTCATCGGAAGCTAGCCATACTGTTTCCGCATCTTTCGCCTCAGCCTTTAACTCACTAACTAACTTTTTCTTCTCTATGGGGATTTCGTATTCAGGCTCAAAATTATTCTCAATATCAATACTAAATTCTTTCTTTTTCAGATCTCGAATATGACCATAACTAGAAAGGACTTTAAAATCCTTTCCTAAAAACTTTTCAATCGTTTTAGCTTTAGCAGGAGATTCGACAATAACAAGATTTTTGTGCATAATATTCTCTTTTGCAATTAGAGGAATCTATTTTTTTTTCTGATAAACAGGTCCCTTCCATTTAAATTTCGCCCGCAAAAGTAGAAAAAACTTATTTCTCCACCTTATAATATAGAAAGAATCTACTATATTTTATAAAAAAAGACGCTTTTTATATTATAAGGTGGAGTATATTGTTAAAATTGGAAAGATAATCCTCCAAGAAAATTTATTCCTTGTGCCAGATAAGAATAATTATACTGATAGGTTTGATTTAAAAGATTATCTATGCGCGCAAAGATTGATACCCCTCTAAACAGACTATATGTAGCACCCAAACTTAAGTCATTGATCGGATCAAGTTTCGAATAACTATAGGTCTCTACATTATTACGACTAATATACCAATATCCGGCATCGATTGTCAGTTGGGGAAGAACCTTTATATCTGCATTAAATTGCAAATCAAATTTAGGTTTCATCAACATAAATGCGGCATTGCTATCTTTCCAGGAATAATAAGTTCCTTTTAAGGAGAGGTCAGCAATGCCTTTGCTATATTTTAAGTTTGAGCCGACATAAAAATGTTTAGTATCGGCTGTCTCAGCATAAGGTTTAGCAATGCCAGATGCGTTACTATTCAAATTAAAAAAACAAAGATCATCTGTAACTACACTATATCCTGAAAAAACATCAAACCAAAAACCTTCTCCCACATTTGCTTTCAATCCTAAAATGGCATCCAGCTGATTGTACGAATCATTAAATGGTTGAAAATAAATATAAGGATTTAAAGACTCCAACCGACGAAAGTCATTGAGCTCTCTGCCACCACCAATTTTCATATAGGCAACATAACTTTTCGAAAAAAGATACTGTGCTTCCAAATCAGGAGCAGCCTGAATGCTTTTTCCTTTTCCAAAAGAGAAGTCCACATGTGCGCCAAGTCTGACTTTCCATGACTCATTAGAAAATGCGTAATAAGGATTTAATTCAACTGAAGAATAGTTCTTATAATCTTCGGATGTATAAAATACATTATTCATCTCAGCCTTAATCCCCACACGCTGTTGCTCATTAATCATTCCATAAACATCCCCTTTTGTGCGCCATATTCTCTCAGTCAATTCATCAGGATAAGATTGTTTGAAAGAAAGGAAATTAGTCTCCGCCAGAAATTGCAAAGGCAAGTTCTTATCATTGGATTTAATACCTGCATGAAGGCTCCATTTAGAATGATGTTGCTTATCTGTTGGCATAGAGCTAATCAAACCAGTTTGGTTTAACTGATAATAATTAAAGTTATCTGTTCCCATATTAACAGCTACGTCAAAAATAGACTTATCAAATATGTGCTGGTAGTCCACATCCAGTTTTGTTTTATAATATCGGGATTTCCAATCCTTTCCTTGATAGGTCGTTTCAAATATTTTGGGTAATTTTAGAGTACCGTTCATTCCATCCAGACTAGCCGATACCCCCAAGTTATCACGTTTGGAAAGATTAAATAAATAACTGAATTTAGCATCCACATTCCCGTTATTACCATATCCCAAGCGAGCATACCCAGCCTTTGCTTTTGCCTGATCCAGACTCTGCGTAATAGGTTGCATTACATAATCCAGCGATGTAAAAGGGAGCAGCGACAGATTATATTCTATTGCCTTCTTAGTAATTGAAGGTTCCTTTACTTTAGGAAGCACGTTTACTTTAGATGCATCCATAATATCGGGATTATATTCTTTTTCAACAACAACCGTACGATTAAGCGTTGTATCTTTCTTTGCCGTTTGTCCAAACACGCTATTAAGTGACAAAGACAAAAGAGCTGCTGTAAACAGCATATTATTCATTTGTTTCATATACGATTCTTATTTTAGTTTGTTCAGACGGCTGCTAATCATTTCCTGAATATCATCTTTCACTGTATAATTCTGTTGCAGGCTCAGCAGATATTGTTTGGCATCAAGTTTTCTGTTCAGTGCAACATATATATCCGAAAGTAAAACAAAACTGCGTGCTAACCAATAAGCATGAGGAGTGCTCTGATCAATATAATTTAAAACTTCTTTTTCTGCCAAAGCAGTATCTCCCGCGTTGAAATAAAGTTGAGCTACTAAGTATTTTGCCTCAGCGCCATAAAGTGTGCGGACATCTTTTGCGAGTTCTTGTAAATCCTTTATTGCAGCCTTGTCGTCGTGCTGAGCTAAATAGGCTTTGGCTCTATAGTAAGTCGCTTCACTAACCAACTCCGGTGAAAGCTTCTTGTTAGAGAGCAATTCCGTAGCCGACATAATAGCTTCTTTTTGATCTCCTCCCAAATAAGCACTACGAAGGATCCCTATCTGAGCATGAGAACGATTTTCTGCTGTTGAGGATTTCCCTTTAAGTCGTTGATAAACCGGTAAAGCTTCCTGATATTTTTTCACACTCATCAAAAGATCGGCATTCAAAATCATTGCTTCTTCTGAAAACTGATTATCGGGATATTCAAGTACTTTGCCTGAATGTACCAAAGCCGCTGCCGTGTTTTTTTCATTTGCAAAGATGGTGGACAAATAATAATGAGCACTGGGACTAAAGGCTCCGGAAGGAAAACTTTGCAAGTAAGAGGAAAAGCTAGCTTTAGCCTGCTCTGTATCTCCTTTCAAATAAATTTTTTCCGCAGCCAGATAAGTCAAAGAATCTTGTTCTGTGACATCAAAGGTACCTAAGCCAGAAACTGTCTGAGCAAAAGCAACAAATTCATTGACTTTATTGATATCAATATAAATAGATTTCAAATCCCGTAAAGCCAGATGAGCCTCATCACTTCCCGGATAGGCAGTAATCACCTTCTTGTAAGCCTGAATAGCTAAGTCATAATTATCATCCTGATAATACAAAAGTCCTATCTCACTGGCTCCTCTCTGGCTCAAAGAACTCGCAGGAAACCGCTCCACCAATTCTTTAAATGAAGAAATGGCCTGCTGATTATTTCCTTGCAATACATATGCCCTTCCTTTCTCATAAAGTGCCTCATCCATATACTGTGAAGAAGGATATTTCAGCATTAATTGATCTAATAAGCTAACTTTCTCAGCATAATTTTTCTGCAATCCAGCCACAAAGGCTTCTTGATAAAGAGCATAATCACCCACAGAAGGATCTGTAGCCACTGCTTTCGCATAACTTTGCCGGGCAGCGGTAAATTCTCTGGAATGGAAATAACAATCTCCCATACGGTTATAAGCATCAGATAGCACGGTCTTTGCTTCCTCTTTATTATCCAAGGCAGCATATTTTATGAACCATGCCAACGCAGTAGGATAATTTTTTTGCTTGAAATAAGTATATCCCAAGTTATAATGCGCCAATGAATACATTTCTGTCCCCTTGGACTGGGTTAACTGCAAATAGTTCTGGTAACCTTGCGCTCCCAGAGTATATTTACCTTGGCGATAATAAGCTTCCCCTCGCCAATAATAAGTATCAGCCTTGGTTTGTATGCTGTATTGTCCAATCTCAAGTGCTTGGTCAAAATAGTTGATTGCCTGACTAAAGTTAGCATTCGCAAAACTCTCCGTACCCAATTGGAACAATACTTTCTGTTTGGCTTCCATAATACGAGTACCGGGATGAGTTATTTTTTCAATCGACTTCAAAGCTGCTCCATAACTTTTGGTATTCATGTAGACCTCCACTAAATAGTCGCTCACTTTTTCCGCATAAACAGAGTTAGGAAATTCATTCAGAAAGCGTTCAAAAACTGTTACCGACTCACCAAATGCAGAATACGAAGTTTCGTGGATGCACAAAGCATAGTTGTAAAGAGCTTGCTCTTTTACTTTTAAATCATAATCCACAGAAGAAGCTTGTTCAAAAGCCATTCTCGCTTTACTCTTTTCTACTAGTTGTAAATAGGAGAATCCTAAATGAAGGTAAGCGTTCTGCGTCAATCCATCATTAGTAGAAACAACCTTACCCAAGGTTTCGGCTGCCTGAGAATATACTTTCGTTTCGTAATAAGAAAGGCCCAGTAAATAAAGCGCTTCCCGAGAAGGAGTCTCCGTTTCAACAATATATTGATTAAAAGCATCCGCAGCCTCTGTATATTGGTGCGTATAAAAATAGGATTCTCCTAAGATACGGTGAATCTGAGCTATTTGTTTAGCATGAGGATACCTGTTGATGAATTGTTTCGCTTCATTCTCAGCATCTGAGAATTTTTTTTGTTTTAGGTAAATCTCACCAATATAAACAGAAACCAATTCTCCATAATTCTGATCTTCCTTCAAAGAGAGAAAAGCCGGAAGTGCTTCATCGTAATTCTTTTTTGTATAAGCAATATAAGCCAGATAATAGGTGCAATCAACAGAATATTTTGTTCCAGTGTGGCGCAAGGTAGTAAACCATGTAGCAGCCTGACTCAGATCTCCTTTTTTCAGATTAGCCATTGCCATACGGAAAGTCACATCCTGACACTCTTCAATACTTAGTTCATAAGGTTTACAGCGATTAAAAATAGTTATCGCTTCCTCATAATTTTGGTCGAAATAGTAAGCGGAGGCAATTAAGGAATTTATTCGATTAGCGTAGCGGGAATCGGGATATTTATCCAGATAGTTACGCAACTGGGCAATACGATTTTTCTCATTTAACTCATAGGAAACACAGGCCAGCATATAGTCCGCTTCCTGAATTAAGTCTGCATCTTCTTTTTGCCGTACAAACGATCTCAAAACCTGACGAGCCGATGAATAGTTTTTTTGCTGAAAAAAATCTTTTCCATTCTCAAACGACCGTATAGAAGAATTTATAGGTAGAGGCTGCTGAGCAGACATAACTATTGGAAAGCTACAAGCTAGTTGAAAGATAAACAGGGCTCTTCTTATTTTCATATTAATAGTTTTTACAAAAATACGACCTTCCATTGGGTTTGCAAGTATGAAGGATGGTAAAAAATCTAAAAATAGATTAATCCCTTTAGTTCCTAAAGTAGTTGTGCTGCCTGAAAACGAGAAAGTCCTTTTTTGATTGAATCTAAGCCAAACTCTTCCGGATTTAACCTATCTAAAGGAAGAAAAAAAGATTCGGCAACATCGTCTTTTGCTTCAATAAAAGAGGAGTTTGTTACCTTACAAAGAAAAAACATATCCAGTGTATGTACTGGAAAGCCTGAATAAATATAAATATTAGGCAATGTAAAGAGGTAAGTAGCTACATCAACTTTCAATCCTGTCTCCTCTAGAACTTCCCGTGAAACTCCCTCTTCGGCTGTTTCATTCATATCAATAAAACCTCCCGGCAAGTCCAATGTTCCTTTTTGAGGATCCTTTGCACGTCGGCAGACTAATAACTCTTTTTTTTCATTTAGTATAAAAGCAACGGTGGCAGATGAAGGATTAAAATAATAGATAAAGCCACATTCTTGGCAAATCTTTGATTTCTCATTATGCTCTTCAAAGTGAGAAGATCCACATTTGGGGCAGTAACTAAACTGAGATAATGGATGCATAAGGCAAATAGATTAAATGGTAAAAACAAAAAAGTCCACAACCAAATGCAGACTTTATGCTCTTCGAGTAGGACTTGAACCTACGACCCTCTGATTAACAGTCAGATGCTCTAACCAACTGAGCTATCGAAGAATTTAACATATTGAACAAGGAAAGTGGCTCTTCGAGTAGGACTTGAACCTACGACCCTCTGATTAACAGTCAGATGCTCTAACCAACTGAGCTATCGAAGAATATTTCTTTTTTCAAAATGCGTTGCAAAAGTAATAGGAATTATTGAATTATGCAATATCTTTGCAGAAAAAAATACTGAATGGATAAAATAATAGGATTAGGCAATGCCCTTGTTGACGTTCTTGCAACACTGGAAGATGATGATATTCTTTATGAAATGGGATTGCCTAAAGGAAGCATGCAACTAATTGACGAAGTTAAACTTCAACAGATTAACGACAAGTTTGCTAAGATGAAAACTCATATAGCCACTGGCGGTTCTGCTGGAAATACAATCTTAGGTTTAGCAAGTCTTGGTGCCGGAACTGGATTTATAGGAAAAGTAGGAAATGACAAATTTGGGCAATTCTATCGGGAAAACCTTATTAAAAATAGCATTGAAGAGAAATTATTGATGAGTGAACTACCTTCCGGGGTTGCTTCTACATTTATTTCGCCAGACGGAGAAAGAACTTTTGGGACTTATCTGGGAGCTGCATCATCACTAAAGGCTGATGACCTGACTCTCGACATGTTCAGAGGTTATTCTTACTTACTGATCGAAGGATATTTGGTGCAAGATCACGAAATGATTATTCACGCTATCGAATTAGCCAAAGAAGTAGGATTGCAAATTTGTATAGATATGGCTAGCTACAATGTGGTCGCTAATGATTTAGAGTTCTTCACTTTACTAATCAATAAATATGTAGATATCGTATTTGCCAATGAGGAAGAAGCAAAATCCTTTACCGGGAAAGAGCCTCAAGAAGCTTTAGACGTTATTTCCGGCATGTGTAGCATTGCAATCGTTAAGGTTGGAGCAAATGGATCATATATAAAAAAAGGCACCGAAGAAGTATATGCAAAAGCCATTCACGTAAGGAAAGTAGTAGACACAACCGGTGCGGGAGATTACTTCGCCGCTGGATTCCTTTACGGATTAACCTGCGGATATGGGCTAGAAAAATGTGCAAATATTGGTTCTATTCTGTCGGGAAACGTTATTCAAGTGATAGGTACAAGCATGCCAAAGAAGCAATGGGATGAAATAAAGTTAAATATTAACACTATTATATCGGAATAAAGAGTTAATCATTTACTTTTATGCCCGATTCAAAAACAGTAATATGAAAAAAGTCCTTAACAAAAAGATCGCAATCCTAGTTGGAGTCGTTCTGCTAGGTTTTTCCTTTTCCAGTTTTAAAGATGATAACAGAAACTTCCAGATAGCTAAGAACCTAGATATCTTCAATGCTGTTTATAAAGAGATTGATCTGTTTTATGTAGATACCATTCAACCGGATAAAGCCGTTCGAACTGGCATAGATGCAATGCTCGAAGCATTAGACCCCTATACAGAATATTATCCTGAAGAGGATATGGGTGATCTTGACCTGATGATTAAAGGAAGCTATGGAGGCATTGGTTCTGTTATTACTTATTACAAAGGAAGAGTTGCCATTGCAGAACCTTACGAAGGAATGCCTGCGGCAAAGGCAGGATTAAAAGCCGGTGATATCCTCCTAGAGATTGACGGAATAGATTTAAAAGGTAAATCAGTAGCCAAGGTTAGTGAACTTTTAAAAGGGTTGGTAGGCACAAATTTCACAATTAAAGTAGAACGCCCCGGGGCAAAAAAGGAATTAGAGTTTAAGTTGTCCCGCGAATCAATACAAATCCCTGCAGTTCCTTATTACAGTGTAGAAGCCAATAATACGGGTTACATTCAGCTAAGTTCTTTTACCGGAAAGCCTGCCAAAGAGTTCAAAGCCGCTTTTCTTGATCTAAAGAAAAAAGGAATTACTTCATTGGTGATCGACTTACGCAATAATGGTGGAGGATTACTCGATGAAGCGGTTGAAATAGCAAACATGTTTCTCCCTAAAGGAAAAGAAATAGTTTCTACCCGAGGTAAAATGAAGCAATGGGACAGAACCTATAAAACACTGCGTGAACCCATCGATCCAGATATTCCTATCACTGTGCTAGTAAACAATTCATCAGCTTCTGCTTCCGAAATTCTTGCAGGAGCTTTTCAAGATCTGGACCGCGCAGTAATTATGGGCACAAGAACTTTTGGGAAAGGACTTGTACAGACTACCAGAAATTTGCCTTACGGAGGCAGCCTGAAAGTAACAACGGCTAAATATTATATCCCTAGCGGACGATGCGTTCAGGCTATTGACTATAAACACAGAAATGAAGACGGAAGTGTAGGGCGAGTACCTGATAGTTTGACCAATGTATTCCATACTGCCGCAGGAAGAGAAGTTCGTGATGGAGGAGGCATTTTGCCAGATGTGGAAATTAAACCAGAAAAAATACCGAACATTCTTTACTATCTGGTTAATGACCAATTGATTTTTGAATATGCCACAAACTATTGCTTGAAGCATCCAACTATTCCTCTTGCTGCAAAATTTGAATTGACAGATAGTGAATACAACGAGTTCATAGCTCTTGTGGAAAAATCAGACTTTAAATACGACCGCCAAAGTGATAAGGTCCTTAAAAACCTTAAAGAAGTTGCTGATTTTGAAGGATACGATGCCACAGAAGAGTTTAAAGCTCTGGAGAAAAAACTTAGTCATAACTTAAACAGTGACCTGAATCATTTTTCAAAAGATATTAAATCGCTTATTTCAACTGAGATTATCAAACGTTATCAGTTCCAAAAAGGAGCAATTATTTACCGGATGAAAAGTGATGATGAACTGAAAAAAGCCTTAGAATTAGTTAATGATACAAACAAATATAAAAAGATATTGAGTCAAACTCAGATAAAGTAAAATCTGCGTGTGATTAAGCTACAACAATTTTTTAAAAATAACTATATGTATTGAACTTAGCCCTTGATCTCTATCCCAATGAGATCAGGGGCTAAATTTAAATTTTTGAGTTTGATAATCAATCGGTATCCTGTCAAAATAAAGAACCTCTTAAAAAATAAGTCCAGACATTTTCCTCAAAGAGTACAGACATATTGAACAAGAAGTCCAGAGACATTTTAGCAGGGGTAAAACAGAAAAAAACAAAGCAAAGGAATTGAAACTGGTGACAGGCGCGTAGGATGCGTAGGGTGCGGAGGCGTTTTCTTAACCCCTATACTATAGATACTATTATATAAATCATATCTATCTATATTAGTATATAAAGTCTAAGAAAAACCCTACGCACCCTACGCGCCTGAATTAAAGAAACGTTTAAAAATAGCTATTACTTCCTCATTATCAGATAAATGTGTCCGTACCTCAAGAATATTGCTTCTATGCTCCACTTCATTAAAATAAATCTCATAAATGCAATAAACGCTACTATAATGAGTGTTTATTATCATAGAAAAGTGAAAACTATAAAGTTTTTCTTATTTTAAAAGAGAAACTTTCGCTAAAAACTATTCCCTTTCAGTATAGTCTCCGTTGAGTTTAATAATCTCTATAAGCTTTTCCACAGCTTCCTCTTCAGGAATATTCTTTTCAATGCATTGTTTCTTTTTATAAAGGCTCACCTTGCCACGACCAGCGCCAACATAGCCATAATCGGCATCGGCCATTTCTCCCGGACCATTCACAATACAGCCCATAATGCCAATCTTTAAACCTTTTAAGTGGTTCGTTGCTGCTTTTACGCGAGCAATGGTGGCTTGAAGATTAAAGAGCGTCCTACCACAACCCGGACAGGAAATAAATTCCGTCTTACTCGTACGAATACGTCCGGCTTGCAAAATACTAAAGGCGGTCGCGTCTATCACAGCATGGCTTAGGCTTCCTTGATTAAAGAGATAAATACCATCACAAAAGCCATCAAAGATAAGCACTCCAATATCTGCCGCCGACTTTATCTGCAAATCTTCAGCCTCATCTTCCGCATAATGCTGGAAGAAGACCACCGGAAGTTCACAGCCTGCCGACATCAGTGAGTGAACAAACGCACGATGTTCTCCTATCCTATTGGGATGATTACTCTGCGAGATGAGAACCACGTTTTTCATGCCTCTTAATTCCTCTAATAGCTCATCGGTCAAAGCCATATAAGGGAGAAAAAGGAAATTCAAGTCCGCACCTGATCCCTTGAGCGCGGCGATATTATTGAAATTAAAGGCAGGATACGTATTCTCTTTACCGCTCCACACATCCGCATCCAGAATATAACCCACATTCAAAAGGTTCTGAGGTAATTCACGGCCTGCGTAAATATAATCGGGTGTAAACTGAGGATCATATTCCGTTTGTCCATCCATTCGATCGGCTATGACTACAGGAAGATGGTCTCCTCCTATATTCTTCACCGCACACGTTTTACGACGTACCGGAGCCAGATAGTTAAAGCCATCAGTTTCCACTCCCGGGATATAAGGATGATTCGCCCGATTTGCCACATAATCAACCAACTTCCGGGCAACGGGAATCTCCTTTTCAGGGTCTTCACTTAGTGACACCCGTACGGTATCGCCAATTCCATCAACCAATAACGCACCAATTCCAAGAGCCGACTTTATTCTCCCATCTTCTCCATCTCCCGCCTCGGTTACTCCAAGGTGAATAGGAAGATTCATTCCCTCTTTTTCCATCACAGCCACCAATAGGCGAATGGTTCTGACCATTACAACCGTATTAGAAGCTTTAATTGAAATTACAACCGCCATAAAATGTTCTTCCGTACAAATTCGAAGAAATTCCATACACGATTCAACCATTCCCGCAGGAGTATCACCATAACGACTCATAATGCGGTCGGATAATGAACCATGATTTACCCCAACACGAATAGTAGTGTGGTTCTCCTTACATATATCCAAAAAAGGAACAAAGCGGTCACGGATCTTTTTCAATTCCTGTGCATATTCTTCCTTTGTATACTCCAAGATTTTGAAGGTGCGAGGAGCGTCTACATAGTTACCAGGATTAATTCTCACCTTCTCGGCATAAAGGGCTGCCACATCGGCAACTTTAGGATTAAAGTGAACATCTGCGACTAAAGGTACCATATATCCGGATTGTCGAAGTGCTATATTAATTTCTTTCAAATTTTCCGCTTCCTTGATTCCTTGCGTAGTCAGCCGTACATAATCCCCCCCAGCATCTACAATCCGTTTTATTTGAGAGACACTTGCTTCGGTATCTAGTGTGGAAGTATTCGTCATCGACTGAATACGAATTGGATTCTCTCCCCCAAGAGAGATACCGCCGATATTTACTTCCGATGATCTGCGACGAGAATAATTAAAATAATCCATCTGTTTCGTTCGGTTAAAGTTCGTAAACTGAAGAGGGTATTCAAAAAGTCATTGCCTACCCTCTATATAGTCATTTTAGTTTGTCTTATACTGATATCTGACCTCCTTCAGCTCTTCATTTGCTTTCACAATCTTCTTCTTTAAGCCTTCTTTGTAGGATGCGAATTTCGCCTCAAGTTCTTTATCAGTGAGCGAAAGAATTTCAACAGCAAGAATCGCTGCATTCAATGAAGCATTGATCCCCACTGTAGCAACAGGTATTCCGGGAGGCATCTGAACAATTGCGAGTAAAGCATCTATACCTTCTAAGGTAGATTTAATAGGCACTCCAATCACAGGTAAAGTTGTAGATGCCGCAATAACACCCGGAAGATGAGCTGCCATACCTGCCGCAGCAATAATTATTTTTATTCCTCGTGATTTTGCATTCTTAGAAAACTCTTCCACTGCTTCAGGAGTGCGATGAGCTGACAATGCATTTATTTCAAAAGGCACTTCCATATCGTTAAGATAAGCAGCCGCTTTATCCATAATTGGCAGATCTGAGGTGCTCCCCATTATTATGCTTACTATCGGATTCATTGTTCTTTATTTATTCATTAATCAATTTACGATAAGCAACTACATCAAGTAGAGCATCCAACTCAGAAGCATTAAATAGTTTTATTTTAACAATCCACCCTTCACCATATGGATCTGAATTCACCAGCTCAGGGTTATCTTCCAGAGTAGCATTAATCTCAATAATCTCACCGGACACAGGAAGAAACAAATCAGAGATAGTTTTTACAACTTCAATAGTTCCAAAAACAGCCCCTTTTGCCAATTTTTCACCAACACTTGGTACATCCACAAACACAATGTCACCTAATTGATCTTGTGCATAATCTGTGATACCTACATAAGCAAATTCTCCATCTACACGAATCCATTCGTGTTCGCTGGTGTACTTTAAATTTTCGGGAAAGTTCATAAGTTGTGGTTTTTAATATGTTTTTATAATTAAAGATATAATATTCCAAAAAGAGCACAAAGGAATCCAACCAAAAAGCCGGTTAGTACTTCAAGCAAAGTATGGTGGCGTAGCAAAATCCGTGCAGATCCCAATCCGCCGGAAACCAGTATAAAAAAACATAGCCAAAAGATTGGATTATAATTAAACATAAAGCTAAAAGCTATTAATCCTCCTACAACGCCCCCCATGGCAGTCATATGTTCACTAATTTTCCATTTAAGATTTATAACAATGCAAAGTATCGTAGCCATCAGCGTTGCAACTATAATCCCAGACATATAACGAGGTAAACCCATTCTCATCATCATAAGCAGACAAGCCATATAACAAATAATTGTCAGTAAATAAGGAACAAAACGTTTTTTCCTGTCCCTGAATGCTGTGATTCCCCAACCATTGATTTTGCGGAAAAAGAAAATAGCAAGAGCGGGCATTAGAATAGTAAAGGCATAAACAATGCCTAATACAATCAATCTATATACTAAAGGAAGCATATTCAGATAAGAAAAGACGAACAAAACCAAAAATGCTATAAACGGTACTATAAAAGGATTGAATACAGCGGAGATGACTTTAGCTGAAATTATAATTTTATTTTTTTGTATTTTCATTTATCATTTTTCTATTTATCATTTTCTAAGCCTCGCTACCGGAATATTAAGTTGCTGCCTGTATTTAGCAACCGTTCTGCGGGCAATAGGATAACCTTGTTTATTAAGAATTTCTTTTAATTCATCATCGGTTAAAGGCTTTTTTTTATCTTCATTATCTATATGTTCCTTCAAAATCAACCGAATCTCCCTGGATGACATTTCTTCACCATCTTCAGTAGTGAAGCCATCCCCAAAGAAGTACTTCAATGAAAATATCCCATAATTTGTTTGGACATATTTACTATTGCTGACACGAGAAATTGTTGAAATATCAAGACCTACGCGATCAGCCACATCTTTTAAAATCATCGGCCTTAAAAGTGATTCATCTCCTTCTATAAAAAACGGACGCTGCAAATCTATTATAGCTTGCATCGTTGTGACAAGTGTGTTTTGCCTTTGCTTCACCGCCTCTATAAATCCTTGTGCAGCATCAACCTTTTGTTTCAAAAAAAGCATTGCATTTTTAGATTCTTTAGATTGATTCGCTTTATTTTTAGTATGCTCCTCTAACATCTCTGCAAAATTACGGTTCATTCTTAATTCCGGAATATTGCGATTATTGAGATTCAAAGTAATTGTTCCATCATCATACGTATCTACAATAAAATCGGGCACTATCTGTTGAAGGTTCCTCCCAATTGTCTCTCCGAGCGAACTACCCGGACGAGGATTTAATTTAGTTATTTCATGAAGCGCTTCATTGAATTCTTCTTCAGAAAGTCCTAGTCGCTGCATAATCTTGTCCCAATGCTTACGGGTAAAGTCATCATAGCACTTATCTATGATATTAATTTCGGTTTGCTTTATGGGAGAATCTTCCTTACGTTTGATTTGTATTAACAAACACTCTTGCAAATTCCGGGCACCAAGCCCTGCAGGATCAAAATCCTGCACAATCTTAAGTACCTGCTCTAATTCTGATTCAGTAGCACTGATACCCACATATATAGCCAATTCATCAACAATACTATACAGGTTTTTTCTCAACAACCCATCATCATCAAGAGAACCGATAAGATATTCCGCCAATTCACGCTGATGGTCCGTTAAATTTCTTTCTCCCAACTGTTCTTTAAGAATTTCATAAAAGGAAGTAACATCGGAGAATGGAATATTTTCTGCTTGTCCTTCTCTTGAACGACTATTTTCCTGAAGTTTGTAATCAGGGATATCATCTTCTGTAAGATAGTCACCTAATGAATAATCCTCACTAGAATCTATGGAAGAATCTTCATCCAGACTATTCTTATCCAAATTCTCTTCAGCAGTTTCATCTTCTGATGTTCCTTCTTCAAGAGCTGGATTCTCCATAAGTTCAGCACGCACACGATCTTCTAGCTCCACCGCCGGTAATTCCAACAATTTCACCACTAGGATTTGCTGCGGAGAGAGCGTCTGTATCTGCTGTTGTGATTGTATCTGATGAGTACCTTGCACCATTCTTTTTATTTAATACCTTAAACTCGCTACAAATTTAATGAATAGTTCGATATAGCATGCAATTTGCATAAGGATTTAATACTTAAAACTGCTACCTCCAAGAAATTCTCTTAAAAGAGACGTTGGCGGAATTTCCTTATCCTGTACTGCTACAAAATATTTAATAAACTTCAGCAGTCGGTAAGCTTCCGCATACTCAGCACAATTTCGGGGAACATCCATTAGTATTGGCTCTACATGGCGCCGCAAGACAGCCAACTCAAATAATAAGGCAGAATTAAACATCACATCTGCGTTTTCCTGATATGGAAAGATCCACTTCTCCTCTCCTGCCCGCACACTTGGCCAACGGGAAATTGTCTCTCTAGCTGAATACCCTCGATAATTATAATCACGGATAATGCGACGAAGCAAGCGGTTATCTGTAGTAGGTATCCAATTATGATCATCCAAAGAAATAGTGGTTAAAGCGGAAACATATATTTTAAATTTATTCTCAGGCGGAATCTGAGGAGTTAATTCAGGATTTAACGCATGAATACCTTCTAAGATAAGAATCATATGTTCGTCAATCCGAAGTTTATTCCCTTTATATTCTTTCTTACCCAAAGTGAAATTATAGACTGGCAGTTCCACCTCTTCACCTCCAAGCAAGGCCTGCAATTGAGTATTAAAAAGTTTCAGATCGAGTGCATAAAGAGACTCATAATCATAATCTCCTCTTTCGTCCCGCGGCGTTTGCTCACGATCTACAAAATAATTATCAAGTGAAATGGAATAGGGCTTAAGCCCATTTGTCATCAATTGAACCGAAAGTCGTTTGCTAAATGTAGTCTTACCTGATGAAGAGGGACCTGAAATAAGTACTATTTTGATCCGGTTGCCTTTTTCTCCACGCTGATAAATCGTATCAGCTATCTGAGCAATCTTTTTTTCCTGTAAGGCTTCTGCTACATTAATAATATCAGTAGCATTTCCTTCATTGCAAACAACATTGAAGTCACCTACATTTTTCATCTCCATAATATCGCTCCACTTCATATATTCTTTAAATACGTCGAGCATTTTTTCTTGCTTCACTACCTCTTCCATAATAGCCGGATTCTCTCTATTAGGAATACGAAGTAATACTCCTCCATAGTATTTTACCACATCAAACAGTTTAATGTATCCGGTCCGGGGAAGCAAACTCCCATAATAATAATCAATATGATTGCCAAGCGTATAATAGTAGGTATAAAGCGCGCCTGACGTTTCTAATAATTTTACTTTATCAAACATGTGATGTTCACTAAAGATTCTTACCGCCTCCGTAATGTGGCACTCTATCCGATGAAATGGAATATCTTCTGCTATTATTTCCTGCATCCTCTTCTTTATTCGTTCCACATCATTTAATGTAATAGAACGCCCGATAAGAAGATTGCAATAATAGCCTTTGGAGATAGGATGTTCGAGACGAATAGTTGCTTGTGGAAAGATCTCATTCACCGCTTTACATAAAACAAAGCAGAGCGAACGAACATAAGTCCGCATACCGGAAGGATCTCTAAGATCCATAAACTCTACATCTTTATTATTATAAACACGAAAGTTTAGCCCTTCAGCTCGATTATTAACCTTTGCACTTACTACTTGGTAAGGGGAATCAAAATTTAATCCTTTATAAATCTGTAAAAGCGAACTTCCTATTGGAAATTCATTGCACGTGCCACTATTTTTACAATATATCCGTATTGTCTCTATCATTTTGCGATTCTTTTTTATCTGGCTAAATATATAAAGAGGCAAACTACCATCTGGTAATTTGCCCATTCGAATTTATCACTCTTCAACTGGTTCAAAATCTTCTTTTCCAACTCCACAAAGAGGACAAGTCCAATCTTCAGGGAGGTCTTCAAATGCTGTTCCAGGATCTATTCCAGTATCAGGATCCCCTTTTTGAGGATCGTAAATGTAATCGCAGGCAATGCAGAAATACTTCTTCATGATCTTCCTTTTTTTAATGTTTATAATAGAATGAACAAATAATAAATTGAAAAGTTGAAATCAGAGTTCATGACTCACAGTTAATATCTTTGTCAGCTCAACCATTCCTTCCGAAGCGACTTTGTGTATCACATGAATAGGATGACGACGACTATCTACATTAACGTCTTTGGGGTCGATAAGGTATATCTCTGAATCTGTGGGCACATAATTGAGCAATCCTGCTGCCGGATACACATTCATCGAAGTACCAATAATCACAAAAATAGCTGCCTGCTCAACGTATTGAATAGCCTCATCTATTTTAGGAACCGCTTCTCCAAACCATACAATAAAAGGACGATACTGAGAGCCATCGGGAGCCAAGTCTCCTATTTTAATTTCATATTCCTGAGGGCTTAAGTTTCGGATGTATCTGGAATCATTGGGTGCAAAAGAAGAGCAAACTTTAGTTAGTTCACCATGAAGATGAATCACTCTTGAGCTACCTGCTCGTTCATGAAGATTATCAATATTTTGAGTAACGACCGTAACGTTGAATTTCTTTTCTAATTCTGCTATGAGTTTATGACCATTATTAGGCTCTACTGTAATCAATTGCTTTCGGCGCTCATTATAAAAATTAGTGACCAACTCTGGATTAGCTGCATACCCTTCAGGAGTAGCCACTTGTTCAACCGGATATTGATCCCATAAACCACCAGCATCTCTAAATGTGGTAATTCCGCTCTCTGCACTTATTCCCGCACCTGACAAAAAGACTAAATTTTTCATAAAAATGCCCTCCTAATTAAACGTTGTCACAAAAATAAGAAAAATTAAAGCAATAAAAGAAGATTCATTCAAATAAAACTCTTACTTTTGTGAGCTTTTTGTTAGTTACTGTTTGTAAGCTACTGATTGTTAGTTTGCTTAAAATACAAGAGGCCATTTGATAACGCTTATAATTTAAGTATGGACAAATTTAGTTATGCTATCGGTTTAGGAATAGGCCAAAATCTTTTAAGCATGGGTGCTCAAGGTATCAATATCGATGACTTTACCCAAGCAATCAAAACAGTTTTAAATGGAGAAGAACCTGCAATCAGTCATACTGAAGCAAGAGAGATTGTGAGTAAATATTTTGCTGAACTCGAAACCAAAATGAGTGCTGCAAATATAGAAAAAGGGAAAGAGTTTCTTGAAATGAACAAAAAGAATGATAAGATAGTCACACTACCCAGCGGATTACAATATGAAATTCTTACTGAAGGACACGGAAAAAAAGCGAAAGCTACCGACCAGGTGAAATGTCATTATGAAGGAACATTAATTGATGGTACTTTATTTGATAGCTCTATAAAAAGGGGCGAACCTGCAATTTTTGGTGTTAATCAGGTTATCCCAGGATGGGTGGAAGCACTCCAATTAATGCCTGAAGGCTCCAAATGGAGACTTTACATTCCTTCTGATTTAGCTTATGGAGCTAAGGGTGCAGGAGAAATGATTCCTCCTCACAGTACATTAATGTTTGATGTAGAATTAATTCAAGTTTTATAATAAACACTTAAAAACAAAATGAAAAAAGTTAGTATTTTTATGATGATCGCTGCTACTGCAACGCTTGCTTCATGTACAGGAAAAAGTCCTAAGGCAAATCTTAAGACTGATATTGATTCTTTATCTTATTCTATCGGTATGAGTCAGACTCAAGGTTTGAAAGACTACTTAGTAGGAAAAATGGAAATGGACACTACCTACATGGATGAATTTATCAAGGGATTGAATGACGGTGTAAAAAAGACAAGTAAAAAAGAAAATGCATATTTTGCAGGTCTTCAAATTGGTCAACAAATCAAAAATCAGATGGTTAAAGGTATCAACCACGAACTATTTGGCGCAGATTCAACTAAAACAATCAGTGTAGACAACTTTATGGCTGGTTTCATTGCTGGAACTTTAAATAAAGGTGGTAAAATGACGATGAAGCAAGCTCAAGAGTATACCCAAAAGAACATGGAGGCTATCAAGAGCAAGTCTATGGAAAAAACTTACGGCGCTAACAAAAAAGCTGGAGAAGCATTCCTTGCAGCGAACAAATCAAAAGCTGGAATCGTAACCACTCCTGACGGACTTCAATATAAAATTGAAAAAGCTGGCACTGGTGCAATACCTTCAGATACGTCTAAGGTAAAAGTAAATTATAGAGGTACTTTGATTGACGGAACTGAATTTGATAGTTCATACAAACGCAAAGAGCCTGCTACTTTTGTTGCCAACCAAGTAATTAAAGGATGGACTGAAGCATTAAAAATGATGCCTGTCGGGTCAAAATGGACTATCTATGTTCCTCAAGAATTAGGATATGGTTCAAGAGAATCTGGTCAAATTAAACCTTTCTCTGCTTTAATCTTCGAAGTTGAATTACTTGAAATCGTGAAGTAAATAAAATACAGCTAATAGAAGAAGGGATGTTTTTAACCGAGCATCCCTTTTTCTGTTATATTTTGTAGGAAACTCGTTATTTTGAAACATAGAAATGAATTATTTTAAATAAATGATAGGTAAACTAAAATATTTCTCTATATTTGCTTTCTTTTTGATATAAACAAGAACTTATAGTCATACATATGGAAAAGATAGACAATCTTGACAGACAAATTATGGAGATAATTTCGCAGAATGCTCGTATTCCTTTTAAAGATGTTGCTGCAGAATGTGGTGTTTCACGTGCAGCTATTCACCAACGTGTACAACGATTGATAGATATGGGTGTAATAATTGGTTCAGGATATCATGTAAACCCTAAAAGCTTAGGATACAGGACCTGCACTTATGTTGGAATTAAATTAGAGAAGGGCTCTATGTATAAGAATGTAGTAGCACAATTGGAGAAAATTCCTGAAATTGTAGAATGCCATTTCACTACCGGCCCTTATACTATGCTAACCAAAGTATATGCATGTGATAATGAGCACTTAATGGAGCTCTTAAATTCAAAAATGCAGGAGATTCCAGGCGTCACAGCTACTGAAACATTAATCTCTTTGGAACAAAGTATTAAAAAAGAGATTCCAATTAGGTTAGAAAAATAAGCTGAAATGACAGAATTTTTGAGTACCTATCATCTTGCAGGAATTATCATTGGCATTTGTACTTTTCTTATTATTGGTCTCTTTCATCCAATTGTGGTTAAAGCAGAATATTATTGGGGAACAAAATGTTGGTGGATATTTTTGCTGTTAGGAATAATTGGCGTAGCTATTTCATTTAATACAGAAGATGTTTTTATTTCTTCTATATTAGGCGTATTTGCTTTCTCCTCTTTTTGGACAATTAAAGAAGTGTTTGAACAAGAAGAAAGAGTAAAAAAGGGATGGTTTCCAAAAAATCCAAAACGGACATACAAATTTTAAGGGTGCCGCCTTTACGGCATTCTTTTTCCTCTGATCAAATTTTGGGCTTCCCTGTTTGAACCTAGCAAGCAAATAACCCCAAGCCTGATTGTGCGCGTTAAATCGCTATTCAAATATACTCTTTACAAATTAGTTCTCCCTTCAAGGCCCCTAAAGCATTAAAGGTTAAAGCTTCCATTTCATCTTCACCTGGGAAAACACTAATAGGTGCAAGGAAACTGATCTGTTCATTCAGATTACTCACACAATAATTACTATATGCTATCCCGCCGGTTAAAACAATAGCGTCTACTTTTCCCCGCAAAACCACACACATAGCACCTATTTCTTTTGCCACGTTATAAAGCATTGCTTTCAATATTAATTCAGCTTTCCGGTCTCCTTCATCAATCCTTTTAATAACAGCTTGCACATCTGTTGTACCTAAGTAAGCCATTAATCCACCTTGCCCATTAAGCATTTTTTTAATTTCATGCTCCGTGTATTTCCCGCTAAAGCAAAGTTCAGCTAATTGCCCTGCAGGAAGCGTTCCAGCTCTTTCAGGAGAAAAAGGACCACTGCCATCTAATCCATTATTCACATCAATCACCTGCCCTTTCCGATGAGCAGCAATAGTAATCCCTCCACCCAAATGGGCAACTACCAAATTTAAGTCTTCATAATTACGCTGAATACTGCGGGCATATTTACGAGCAATCGCCTTATGATTGAGCGCATGAAAAACAGACAAACGGGGAAGCAGAGGAGAACCGGAAATGCGTGAAATTTCTTCCAACTCATCCACTACCACCGGATCGGCAATATAAGCCTTGCATCCGGGAATAAGTGTGGAAATCTCTTCGGCAAGAAGTCCGCCAAGATTGCACGCATGCTGCATCGATGCATTCCGAAGATCTTCTTTCATCAGCTCGTTCACTTCATATACTCCACTTGAAATGGGTTTTAGTAAACCACCACGTCCTACAATTGCATCAAATTGAAAAAAAAGACTTTCCTCTTTCAGCTCATTAATAATTAAATCTCTACGAAATTCATATTGGGAAAGAATCGTAGGAAAAGGAGACAGATCTGTCGTAGAGTGATAGAATGTTTTGACGAACAGCCGATTTTCATTCTGATATACGGCTATCTTTGTAGTCGTAGAGCCTGGGTTGATTGCAAGGATTTTCATATCTGACCTCCATTACAAGTCAGGCACGCCATTGCAATGCTATAATATTTGGAAAGTCCTGAATCACTTCTTGAAGGTAGTACCACAGGACAAACAGGACCTTGCAACAATCCCGCCATAGAAGCTTTGGCAAAAAGAGAAACACTTTTATAAAAAGTATTTCCCGACTCAATATTAGGGAATATCAATACATCGGCCTGCCCATTAATCGGAGAAACTATTCCTTTTATATCACCGCTCGCTTGTTCGCAGGAAGTTCTTACATCAAGAGGGCCGTCAATTATTACATCCCCAAACTCTCCCGCTTCGGCTAGTTCCACAATATTGACGTAGTCTAATGAGTGAGGAAATTTAGCACTGACTTTCTCCGTACAATGAATCAAAGAAATTTTAGGTTGCTCTATACCAAAACTGTGACAAGTGCGGATGGCATACCAAATCATTTCGATACGCTGTTGCAGGGTGGGGCGGGGGATCACAGCCGCATCGGAGAAAAAAAGGAATTTGTCATACGAAGGGATTTCCATAACTGCTAAGTGGGTCAAGACTTTTCCTTGCGGCAACAAGCCTTTTTCTTTGTCTAAGATAGCATGCAAAAGATTTTCTGTACTTATAATTCCTTTCATCAGAATATCGGCACCTCCTTCACGTATAATGCGTACCGCTTCGCGTGCTGCCTCATCAGGATCTTCAATGTGAATGATTTTCACAAACTCTGGATATATCTTAAGAGTTGAATATTTTTCAAGAATAGAAGAATCTCCTATCATAATAAATTCAGCGATCCCCTCATCAAGAGCACGTGCAATAGCATATTCCGTATTAAGATCATTTGCGCAAACCACAGCAATACGTTTACGTTTTTTCAAATTCTTCAAATGATCTGTTAATTGGTTAAAATTTCTTATTGCTTCCATATTGAACGATTTTTAGCAAATATGCAAAAAAAAAATGAACTTATTGTGAATTGGAGTTTAAATAATCAAAAGGGAAGTCGGTATTTACAGCTAATGCCATATCTAGATCTTTTTACTTTCAATTTGTTACATCAATAGAATTAAATCCTTTTAAAAAGCTGTTTTTAAAAGAAAGATATACATTAAACAATAATTAAATATGTCCTTAACTCACATACTTTCTTTACTTAATATCTCTTAATCTCGGATTTTAATGTAAATTTGCAAAAAATAGAGACATGAAGATGTTACAATTTCCTCCTTTTCTTCATACAGAAGATAAGGTAACTATTATTTCTCCTGCCGGAAAGATCGATAATAACTTTTTGAAAGGAGCAAAAAAAGCGCTGGAATCCTGGGGATTGAAAGCAGTAACAGGGAAATATGCGGCAGGGGAGCACGGACGATTCTCAGGCACGGTAAAGCAACGTACTGCTGATCTTCAGTCTGCAATGAACGACAAACAAATAAAAGCAATTCTTTGTAGTCGGGGAGGTTATGGAGCTATTCATTTGATAGATAAATTAGATTTTACCAAGTTTAGCGAACATCCTAAATGGTTATTAGGATATAGTGATGTAACATTACTTCACGAATTATTTCAGTATAAAGGGTATGCCTCCATCCATTCACTGATGGCAAGACATCTTGCCGTAGAGCCTCCAACTGATCCTTGCTCACTACTACTTAAAAGTCTGCTGTTCGGAGAATTGCCCTCTTATCAATCTCCCGAACATAAGCTGAATATAGAAGGAAATGCCAAGGGTATCCTTCGCGGTGGAAACCTTTCTGTGCTCTACGGACTACGAGGGACTCCTTACGACTTTCCGGCAGAAGATACGATTCTTTTTATCGAGGACATCGGAGAGCGACCTTACCATATTGACCGGATGATGAATAATCTAAAATTGGGTGGCATATTGGAAAAAATTTCCGGGTTAATCGTGGGACAGTTTACAGAGTATGAAGAAGATTCTTCCATCGGCAAAAAAGTTTATGAAATGATAGCAGAGATGGTGAATCCTTACGGGTATCCGGTTTGCTTTGATTTCCCTGTAGGTCATGTTGTTAGCAATGTGCCGCTAATCTGTGGCGGAGAAGTTACGCTAACAGTAGAAAATAAAGGAGCAAAGGTAAAATTTGAATAACTGGTCTAACTCTATAATTTTGTAAATTCTTAGTAGAAAAAAAACGTTATCTCCCGAAAGATTTGTACTTTTGAGCACTAGAAAACAACGTAATATTGAAGAATGAAAAAGTATTATTTTATAATAGCCTCGGCAACTTTACTGTTTGCCTGCGCTTCCTGCAGAATGAACAACAATAAATCCACCGCTAAACAAGCAGAGGAAGCCCCTGCTATTAAGGCTCCGGACTTTAATTCAGATAGTGCATATCAATATGTTAAAGCACAGGTGGACTTTGGCCCCCGGGTGCCAAATACCAAACAGCATATAGCTTGCGGAGAATATCTGGCCAAGAAACTGGCCTCGTTCGGTGCCAACGTCACAAACCAATACGCCGATCTTGTAGCTTACGACGGTACCATTTTAAAAGCTCGGAACATTATCGGATCTTTCAATCCTGAAACCAAAAAACGTGTACTTCTCTTTGCTCATTGGGACACCCGTCCCTGGGCAGATAATGACAAAGATGAGTCCAAACATCATACGCCTATTTTAGGAGCCAATGATGGAGCAAGTGGTGTCGGTGTATTACTTGAAATGGCTCGTCTGATGGGTAAAAAAGCTCCTTTAATTGGTGTAGATATCATTTTTTTCGATGCAGAAGATTATGGCACACCGGAATTTTACAAAGGTGAACATAAAGAAGAAAGTTGGTGTTTAGGAACTCAATATTGGGCACACAATCCTCATTTGGATAGATATAATGCTCGCTTTGGTATTCTTCTTGATATGGTTGGAGGCAAAGGAGCAACTTTCTATAGGGAAATATATTCCAACCAATTTGCAAAGTCTGTGGTAAAGAAAGTATGGAGCAAAGCCGAAGCACTTGGCTATGGTAGTTACTTTATCAACGAAGACGGAGGAGAAATTACAGATGATCATTTATTTGTCAACCGCATTGCTCAGATTCCGAGTATAGACATCATCCCAACCGACCGTAGCAGTAATGAAGGAGGTTTTGGATATTTCTGGCACACAGTTAGTGATAATATGGATGTGATAGATCGCTCCACACTCAAAGCTGTGGGACAAACCGTTTTAGAAGTAGTGTATAATGAAAAATAATTTAAGGAAAATAGAATTAATATGACTATCAACGAATTGCAAGATCAGGTAATCGAAGAATTTAGTGACTTTGATGATTGGATGGATAAATATCAATTACTAATAGATATAGGCAACGAACAACAACCTCTTGATGAACAATATAAAACAGAACAAAATCTTATTGAAGGTTGCCAAAGTCGAGTTTGGCTTCAAGCAAATGAAGTAGATGGAAAGTTATTCTTTCGGGCAGAAAGTGATGCACTGATCGTAAAAGGGATTATTGCTTTGCTAATTAAAATTGTATCCGGCCACACACCCAATGAAATTCTGGAAAGCGATCTTTATTTTATAGACAAAATAGGACTAAAAGAGCATCTCTCCCCAACAAGAAGCAATGGATTATTGTCTATGGTCAAACAAATGAGAATGTATGCTTTAGCTTTTAAAGCAAAGGAAGATATGTAAAAAGCTTCCTTTGCTTTTTCACCATTAAAGACAAAAATAAGACAAAAATAAGGCCTCCGGCAATTTCTATGTAAATATTTCCAGAAATGAAAGAGAGCAAGAAAACTACAGTAGCTACGGCAAAGAAATAAATATTCCGCCGAAATTTGCGCTTTTGTTGTAAGATCTGATGAATCTCCACTTTATCTATTATCAAATCACATCCTACTGAACGAATTAAAGTTTGCATCGTTGATGGAGAAATAGCATCCGGATCATATTCAACCGTCATCAGCATAGTGGAAGTATCAACAGATATTTTAAAAACGCCTATCTGCGATCTAATAATACGTCTTATCCATTCGGCCTTTTCTTTGTGCTTTACTTTATCTATAAGAAAAACATCTTTTGTTATTGTATTCATATTATTCCCCGAACCATTATATCATTTTCTCTGATAACCTCAGAAAAAATTATTTTTTTTTTACTTCTAAATGAATACAAATATAACAATCTTTTGCTACTAAACAATATATTTAATCTTTTTAAATTAAAATTAAAACAAATCTCCCTTGAAATAAGTTACATTAGTATTAATAAATAAAAGTAAAGCAACAAAAAATGTGCTCCTATCTATCATTTCACGCTTATTAAAATCATTAATGTAGATGTAACCAATTGGATTAGACCTGATTTTTAAATATTTCTTCAACTCTTATCTGATCTTTGTGAAGCTGAGCAATCAATTTTTCAATTCCATCGAATTTTGATTCTGATCGGATTCGTTGAATAAAAATCACTCGAATTATTTTGCCATAAATATCGGCTGAAAAATGAAATATATTCACTTCGATCGTACGGTTTGTTCCATTGTTTACCGTAGGACGCTTCCCTATATTAAGCATGCCAATATAATTTTCGCCTTCCACTATAACACGAACAGCATAAACTCCATCTACGGGAATAAGCTTTTCAGGCTCAGCAACCATATTTGCAGTAGGGAAACCTATCGTACGTCCCAATCTATGCCCACTTACAACCACACCATCCAAATAATAATTATACCCCAGATAAGAATTTGCGGCCTCTAATTCTCCCGATAAAAGAGCAGTACGAATCACAGAGGAACTAATGCTTTGATCACTTCCCATATATGCTTGCGCACGAAGGACTTCCATACCGAGCTCTTTGCCATAAAGGCAATAATCTTCAAAGCCCTCACTACGGTTATGCCCGAAACGATGATCATAACCAATAATCAGAGTTTGCACATGGAATTGTTTTTGGAGCACATCAGACATAAACTGAATTGCTGTAAGTTTTGCTATCTGAGTATTGAAGTTTAATAGAAAACAATAATCTACGCCTGTTTGACCCAAAAGCTCAATTCTTTCTTGAAGAGTAGAGAGCAACTCCATACTATAATCAGCATCAATCACCTGACGTGGGTGAACAGGAAAAGTAATCAAGGCTGAATGCAGTCCCTCGTTTGCTGCAACTGCCTTAACTTGATCTATAAGATAGCGGTGCCCTGCATGCACACCATCAAAAAAACCTATTGTTGCAACACAGGATTCAATTACATCATCTTGTGGATTGCAAATGATCTTCATCTTTCCATTATTTAAAAATATGCCCCCAATCTTCTTCTGGCAGGGGCATATATGTATGAATACCAAAAGACTCGGCCATCTTGCAATTAGCTTCGGCATCGTCTATAAAAAATGTTTCTTCAGGACTAATTCCTGTTTTATGCAACATCATCTCAAAAATTTCTTTCGATGGTTTAAGTTGATGTAATTGATAAGAAAGATAAATTCCATCAAAGAAATCATTTACATGAAAGCCCTTATAGCTAAAAAAACGTTTGCAAGACATTTCCCAATGGATCTCATTCGTATTGCTTAATAAGTAAACAGTATAGTGTTCACGAAGCTTTAACAAAAGATCCAATTTATAAGAAGGAATCTCCACAAGAAAACTATTCCACGCATCATCAATCTGCTTATCAGTAAGTTCCTTTCCAACGCTCTTTCTCAATTCATCATGAAATTGATCAGAAGTGATCTCTCCTTTTTCAAGCTTCCCTAAAAAACCTTGTTGGAAATATGGATTTAACATATCTTCTATACTATCAACTCCGATAGATTTAAAAGAATCAATACATCGTGAATGATTTAAATTAACGAGTACACCCCCAAAATCAATAATCAGATTTTTAGTATTACCATCCATCTTTTGTTTATCTTTTCAAACGTTTTATCAATCGAATAAACTCACCTACCCATAAAACAATAGAAGTTAAGCCGATAATTAGAAACCAACTTTGCCAGTTAAGAGGTTCTGTACGGAAAACTTTACCACCAAACTGTACTATTAAAATTTGTCCAACAAGAATGAGAAGTAGTACAATCTCTAATCCATAGGATTTTGAGAAACCTTTAAATACAGAATCATTCGTACCAAATACTCTCGCATTAAATAAATTCCAGAACTGCAACATCACGAAAGTAGTGAAGAAAATCGTTAGATTATGTACAGTCATCATTCCATCATCTCCCATATAGTAACTAATCATTCCCATCAATAAAACCAAGAAGACCATTCCAACTCCTATAATATTATATCGCATTGCTTTGGTGATAATAAAATCAGTGCTCTTACGTGGTTTTTCCAACATAACAGATTCACTTGGAGGAATAGAAGCTAAAGCCAAAGCGGCAAAAGTATCCATAATAAGATTTACCCAAAGCATTTGCGTTACCGTCAAAGGCAATTGTGTTCCTACTAAAGACCCAAGTAAGACAATAAGCAAAGCAACAAAATTAATGGTCAGTTGAAAACATATAAAACGTTGAATGTTCTTATACAAAGAACGTCCCCACATCACCGCGGTACTGATGCTATTAAATGAATCATCAAGCAGAGTAATATCACTAGCCTCTTTCGCTACAGATGTTCCTGTTCCCATGGACAGTCCCACTTGTGCGTAATTCAGTGCAGGAGCATCATTAGTCCCATCTCCCGTCACAGCAACAACAGCACCTTTTTGTTGTAATAATTGCACCAACCTTTGCTTATCTGTAGGACGAGCACGAGACATTATTTTCAAATCCAATACTCGTTCCAATAATTCTTTATCACTTAACTCAGCAAACTCTGCTCCTGTAATATGGTTCCAATCCGTATCAGCCTCCGTCCATAACCCAATTTGGCGAGCTATTTCTTTTGCGGTTCCCGGAGTATCTCCAGTCACAATTTTAACATTAATCCCAGCAGACTGACATTTCGCAACAGCAGCAGGGACATCTAAACGAATAGGATCTGAGATAGCTACAACACCCAGAAAATTAAGATCATCAGCAGCAGTCAAAGCCAGACAATCATCAAGTGCATCAGCCGATACTATTTTATATGCAAATCCTAATGTACGCATTGCCATATTCTGATATCCCTGTAATTGAGCCTCAACAATGGAGCGATATTCTGCAGTACTAACCGTTTTTTCTCCTAAAATTACTTGTTTACATTTACCTAAAACAATTTCAGGAGCACCTTTCACATAAAGAATCTTTTTATTAAGAAGTACAGAGTGCACCAAAGTGGCCATGAACTTCCGTTCAGTGGAGAACGTTAGCTGATTAAGTACTTGAGCACCATGCCTTAATTCAAGATAATTTTTATTTTGTGCATTCAACCATAAAAGCAATGCAACCTCTGTAGGATTCCCAACGCCTTTTGGTTTTTGTCCTTCAGCTGCCTCACCCAGAAAGGCTGTAGAATTTGCACTAATACCTTCTTGTATCAATCTACTTATTTCATCATCTATCAGCTCTGCTCCCTTATTTAATCCGTAAAAATTAGTTTCATGTACTTGCATTAGATTCTGAGTAAGTGTGCCCGTTTTATCGGTACAAATTACAGTAACCGCTCCCATCGTTTCACAAGCATGCATTTTACGAACTAAGTTATTTGTGGAAAGCATCCGACGCATATTTAAAGCCAAACTAAGAGTCACGCTCATCGGTAAACCTTCTGGTACAGCCACTACAATTAGGGTAACCGCCATCATAAAATATTTCAGCACAACTTGGAAAATGGCAACATACGCCTGCCAGTTATTTAACTCATTTTTATCTATACCATAAGCCATAAAAGCCAACACACTCACCAACACAAAGAAAATAATCCCTATCAAAGACCAAATCCATGCAGCACATTTATTAATTGCTAAAGAATATTTATGTGGCATCCACATTTTAATCGTAGCAATCATTAATCCTAAAATAGCAGCAATAGAAATAATTTTAGCACCAATTAGATTATCGTAAAGAATTCCTTCATATTCAATAGAACTAATGAGCAAGGCATCTTTAATAAAGAAAATGAGAAAAGTAAGTATCGCTACCGAAAAACCTATTATTCCTATAAACTTCGCCAATTTAGTGAGTTGAATATTAAGCGGAGTAGGTTCGGAACTTTGTTCAGTAGATAACTTTGCAACTTTACCTATTTCAGTAGCATCTCCTACTCCTAAAACTCTCATTACGCCGTGGCCATCAACCACCGTTGTGCCACGCATCACCTTATTAGGAGGATAAGTAGCTTCTTCATCAAAATCTTCTTCAACCGTTGTTTTCTCCACAAGCGGTTCACCAGTAAGGCTAGATTCATTAATTTGCATTGAAATAGCCTCAAGTAACTCACCATCTGCAGGGACCTCTTCGCCCGTTTCCAATAAAACAATATCGCCAACCACCACATCTTTACGCGGAACCTCTTGTATTTTACCGTTTCTAAGAACTTTAACAGCAGTCTCCTCATTGACAGCATTCAGCAACTTAAATTTCTTACTTGCGTCATATTCAAAGTAGAAGCCAATTCCTGTTGCTAAAAAAATGGCAAAAAATATACCTATTGTCTCTGCATATTCATTCTCAATTACAGATATTAACAATGAAAATATAGCAGCAACAAGCAACACACGTATAACAGGATCATCAAACTTCTCCCAATAAAGTTTCCAAAGAGAAACTGGTTTAGGAGGTGTTAACAAGTTAACCCCATTTTTTTCGCGGCTTTCAATGACTTGTTTATCATTAAGTCCAACGTGATTATAATTGTTATTTGTTGTATTCATGAGATTACAGTATTTAGTTATTTAAGTTTTTTCTCGTAGTCTCCCGATTGCAATATTTGAACGGCTTTCAGTACGCTCTCATTTGTAGCATTCATCACATGAAAATATTCATTCATATCCCACAAATCACGAGCTATAAGAGCTTTTAGCTGAATCTTGATCATTGGTTCAGATATTTTTAGTTGTTCTTTATTCACTTCCACTTTTGCTTCAGTACCCATAGCAACTACTTCATTCATGAAGGAATCATTTATCTCAAATTTATCATAAAAATCACGAAACTTTTTATATTTATTCCTCAATTCTTGACGGTGACTATCAATGTACTTCATGGTTGCATTCATTATAATCCCTTTAGCCACAAGACTTCTGTGATAATTTGTAAAAAGGGTCGTATCAATCGGTACAAAATAATCGGGCATAATCCCTCCGCCTCCATAAACAATCCTATTCAATTTCTTCGTTTTGTATTTTAATGAATCAGGAAAATGGATACTATCTGAATTCATCATTTCGCCTTTATTATAACGATTAATCAAATCCATATTGTATTTTTCTATATTCTCATACGGTTTCTGAATACATCTCCCAGCAGGAGTGTAATAACGAGAAACAGTTAAACGAATCATTGATCCATCTGGTAAATCAATAGGGCGCTGCACTAATCCTTTTCCAAATGAACGACGTCCCACGATGATACCTCTGTCCCAATCTTGAATGGCTCCGGATAAAATTTCACTTGCAGAGGCAGAAAACTCATTGACTAAGACGATCAATCTTCCTTTTGGAAATGAACCGTTTCCCTTAGCAAAGAATTCACTGCGAGGAGTACGTAGACCTTCAGTATATACTATTAGTTCTTGCTCTCCCAAAAACTCATTTGCCAAATCAATGGCTGCATTAAGATAGCCTCCGCCATTATCCTGCAAATCAAGAACTAAATCCGTCATTCCTTCAGCTTTCAAATCTTTCAGTGCTTTAGCAAATTCATCCGGAGTAGTAGCCCCGAATCGATTCACTCGAATATAACCAATTTTATCTTGAAGCATATAAGAAGCATCTAAACTAAAGATAGGAATACGATCACGCTGAACAGTAAACTTAAGCAATTCATCGACACCTCTTCTTAGTATTTTTAAATTCACAATAGAACCTTTTGGTCCTTTAAGACGTCGCATAATCTCATCAGTATTCATCTTTACGCCAGCAATGGCAGTATCATTAACCATTACAATACGATCTCCTGCCAAGATACCCATCTTTGCAGAAGGTCCACCAGAAACAGGCTGAATTACAAGTAAAGTATCCTCAACCATATTAAATTGAACACCGATACCTTCAAAGTTACCCTGCAAAGATTCATTGAGTTTTTTTACTTCATCAGGATTAGCATAAGTAGAATGAGGGTCAAGGGTAGCCAGCATTTTAATAATTGCTTCTTCAACTAACTTATCTTCATTGACTTTATCAACATAAAGGTTATTAATTGCAAATTCTGCCATATGCAGTTTACGAGAAGCAACAGTTCCGTAATTTTGTGCCTGCATAGTAACAGCAAACAAACAGACAAAAGAAAGATATAAGTTTTTCATTCAATAATCATTTATTCTCAGATGCCCATTCCATGAGGAACAAAACAGCTAACGTCCTTATTATATTGCAAAAGTTCTCTTACAATGGTAGAGCTAACACAAGTTAACTGCGGCTCTGTAAAAAGCAAAATAGTTTCAATGCCTGCCAATTGCCTATTAATATCAGCAATTGTTTCTTCATATTCAAAATCATTTACCGTGCGAATGCCGCGGACAATAAATTTTGCATCAACAGACTGAGCAAAGTCAAGCGTTAGGCAATTATAAGATGCCACCTTTATTTGAGGATTATCTTTATATAATTGACAAATCATTTCTACTCGTTTTTCTATTGGAAAATAGGTCTTTTTATTTTCATTAATACCAATACCTATCACAATCTCGTCCATAAAAGTTAAAGCACGTTTTACCACCGAGTAATGACCGACGGTAAAAGGATCAAAAGTTCCTGGGAATATTGCTCGTCTCATATATGTTTATGCTACATCTTCTTCAATAACCAAATTATCTATTATAAAGTTTTGGCGTTCCATGGTATTCTTTCCCATGTAAAACTCTAAAAGTTCTTTCACCAAATCATTTTTCCGAAGAGACACCTGTTCCAGGCGCATATCTCTACCTATAAAATACTTAAATTCATCTGGTGATATTTCTCCTAATCCCTTAAATCGAGTAATTTCGGGGTTAGGAGCAAGCTTATCGATCGCCTTTATTCGTTCATCATCCGAATAACAATAAATTGTTTCCTTCTTATTACGGACACGGAAAAGAGGCGTTTGTAAAATATACACATGCCCTTTTTTAATCAGATCAGGGAAAAATTGCAAGAAAAAAGTGATTAAAAGCAAACGAATATGCATTCCATCAACATCTGCATCAGTAGCCACAATAACCTTATTATAACGTAATGCTTCAATGCCATCTTCAATATTTAATGCCGACTGAAGCAAATTAAATTCTTCATTCTCATAAACAACTTTCTTCGTTAATCCATAAGAATTGAGCGGTTTTCCCCGAAGACTGAACACTGCTTGTGTGTTTACATCACGACTTTTGGTGATAGATCCGCTTGCAGAATCCCCCTCAGTTATAAAAATACTGGATTCTTCGAGTCCCTTTCCCTTCGGATCATTTAAGTGAACGCGGCAATCACGTAATTTCTTATTGTGCAAATTTGCTTTTTTAGCACGTTCTCTGGCTAACTTCGTTACTCCTGCAATCGCCTTTCTTTCTTTTTCTGAATCTTGTATTTTTTGGAGTAAAGTTTCTGAAATATCACGGTTGATATGCAAAAAGTTATCCAATTCACGTTTTACAAAATCTCCAATAAATTTACCAACAGACGGCCCATCCGGACCAATATCCTTAGAACCCAATTTTGTTTTCGTTTGAGATTCGAAAACAGGTTCTTCAACCTTTATGCTAATTGCTCCAATCATACCGCTACGAATATCGGCGTAATCAAAGTTTTTAGCATAATACTCTTTTATTGTTTTCGTAACCGCTTCACGGAAAGCGGTAAGATGCGTCCCTCCTTGAGTAGTATGTTGTCCATTAACGAAAGAATAATACTCCTCTCCATATTGATTACTATGTGTAAGAACCATCTCAATATCATCTCCTTTCAAATGGATGATAGGATAGAGCGATTCGGTAGTCATATTCTCATTCAACAAGTCCACCAATCCATTACGAGAGTGAAATTTTTTTCCGTTAAAGATAATAATTAGCCCAGAATTAAGAAATACATAATTCTTTAACAAAGGTTCAATATACTCCTTTTGGTAAAAGTAGCCTTTAAAGATCGTATCATCTGGAATAAATTCGATTAATGTACCATTATCCTCTTCTGTCTTCGTTATTGGAGAATCTTTAATAATATATCCTCTTTCAAACTCAACCGTTTTCACCTCTCCTTCTCTAAAGCTAGATATGCGAAAAAAGCTAGAGAGAGCATTTACAGCTTTAATACCAACGCCATTAAGCCCCACAGATTTTTTAAATGCTTTGGAATCATACTTGCCTCCGGTATTCATTTTTGAAGAGATATCCACTACTTTTCCTAAGGGAACACCCCGCCCATGATCACGCACAAGTACCTTTCCATCAGCAACTGTAACCTCAATTGTCTTTCCAAATCCCATCATGTATTCATCAATAGAATTGTCCATTGCTTCTTTTAGAAGTACATAGATACCATCGTCCGAATGTGAACCATCACCTAACTTCCCAATATACATACCGGGACGTCTACGAATATGCTCTTTCCAGTCGAGCGTTCGAATATTTTCCTCTGTATATTCTCCTACTTGGAGCATTCCTTCAACTTTTTCTTCCATAATTCTTAATCTACCTAAATGGCTAACTAATTTATTTTCTTCACAAATGCACGCCGGCGTTTATGTTGAATTGTTTCAAAGTATTCCCATTGAGCCTGAACTTTTCCGTTCATCTCTAACTCAGGGTTGCTTTCGGCAAATATACAACCTTCTTTTTGGTAAACAGGAATTAAATCTGAAAATAATAATGCATTAACCCCTTTGTTTTGATATTCTGGTTTGACTGCTACCAAAAGAAGGTCAACAATCCTGCTTTTCCCAAAAAACAATGCTCTTGCTAAATGAAACCAGCCAAATGGAAGCAGTCTTCCCTTCGCTTTTTGCAATGCGATAGATAAAGAAGGCATAGTAATACCCACTCCAACCAGCTTATCATCTTGATCGATAATAAGAGGAACCATTTTTAAATCAAGGATTGGAAGATACATTTTCACATACTGCTGAATCTGAGTTTGAGAAAGCGCAGAATAACCATATAAAGGACTATATGCCTCATTCATTAATTCAAAAATAGCTTGACCATAATCTTTAGCCAACTTTTTGCCAGAGGTATATTTCTTAATTCTAATATTATATTTTTTTTGAACTAAATCCGCAATGCGTTGATGTTTATCATGTACCCCATCTTTAGGAATATATATTTGATATTCCACCCAATCAGCATCTTTTACATATCCTAATTTCTCAATATGCTCTGAATAGTATGGATAGTTATAGATTGTAGCCATGGTACTGAGTTGGTCAAATCCTTCAATCAACATCCCTTCCGCATCAAAATCCGTAAATCCCAAAGGTCCTTGAATATTCTCCATTCCATGAGTTTTTCCATATTGCTCCACTGCTTTAAGCAGTGCTTCAGAGACCTCTATATCATCAATAAAATCAATCCATCCAAAGCGGACATCCTTTTTATTCCAGGTTTCGTTTGCCTTCTTATTGATAATCGCAGCTACCCGTCCCACTAATTTATTATCTTTATATGCTAAAAAATATTCTGCTTCACAAAACTCAAAAGCTGCGTTCTTTTCTTTATTAAATGTATTAAGCATATCATCATAAAGATCTGGAACAGAATAAGCATTATCTTTGTATAGTTCGTAGTTAAATCGAATAAAAGCTCTAAGCTCCTTTCTATTAGAGACTTGTTTTATTTCTATTGCCATCGTTTGTATATGTATTAAGGCTGCAAAGATACTCTTTTTCAATAAAAAACATTGAATATGCTCTAATTAATGTAATTTAGTCACTTCTTGTTGATTGAAATTTTAAATATTAAGTAGTTACAATTTGTGACACTTTATTAGCGCCTTTTGTCCCTCCATTAAAGTCGTTGCAAAAAGATAGACTTCTCCTCCATCAGATAGTTTCAAACGTTTGCGCAGTTCTGCTACTGAAAGAGGAAAGTTACGAACTGTAATATTAGCCTTTTTTATTTCCCTCAAATTAGTTTTTATCTCCTTCTTATTCAGACTAAAGACGGAGTCACACACAAAGATTCTTCCAGGAAATTTAAGTATCTGATCGTCTGAAGTATACAAGTGACTATTAGGGTGTAGTTTCTTTAAATGATAGCTCCGGGCAACGCTCTTATAAGCTCCAGCTTTCAATATAGAAGCATTCGGTTCATAAATAAAACGCCTGACTTGTTGAGCATATTCACAACCTTCCGACTCTTCTTCCTTATTAAATGAATAAGTCTGAGTTTTGCCATTTTTCAAAATATTCACGCAGTGGATAGGAATTCTAAGGTTTTGCCGTTCCTTGCCAAGAATTATAAGTAATTCCTTACACTCATTGGCTACCGACACAACATGCACTGCTTTAGTAAATGGTAAATGATGCAATGCCAGTGAAAGATCAAGCATCGGTGATAATTTGATCATTACCTGCCCAGCTTTATGAATCAATTGCTCCGAAAGTTCAGCAACATTAGGTTCACACTCCTCTATGGCAACTGCCTTTCCACCCTGCCTGTTCCTTCTTGCAGGATCTATGTAAAGCCAATCCACCTCTTCCATCTGAGAAAGATAATCAACGCCATCTCCATTCACAACAAGGATATGAGTTAAACCCAATAAAGTAAAATTAGGAGCAGCAACATCACACAGCTCCTGCTGACGTTCTACATAAGTTACTTTTGAAAAATGCACAGATAGAAAAGCACAATCAATGCCAAACCCTCCAGTAAGATCCACTAAAGAAGAGCCCTTTACTAAAGAAGACTTATAGCGAGCCGTTGCTTCAGATGAACATTGCTCCAGGGAAAGATGCTTTGGATAGATTAATCCTTCTACCTTACTCCAAGAAGGTATTTTCTCCACAATCATCTTTTTACCAGCTATTTGAGATATAGCTACAATCATATTCACGCCAGGATATTTATTTGCCTGAAGAGCTAACATTGAAGGATCATCAGCTAGATGCTCCTTAATAAATTTAATTGTTACGTCAGTAAGTTCCATCTACAAAAGTTAGTGATAAACAAAAAGCACCTACAAATATCTCTGCAAGCACTCTTGTTTTTGAATATTATACATTTATAAATATTATAAAGAATATACAATCGTTTCAAACACTATAGGTTTAATCTATATTTCAACATTTTACGAGCACGGCACTTATCGATTACCTCTTCGATAATCTGTGTAGCTTTGGGTTTGATTATGCCTACCTCAGCGGCCAAAGTCATTATATCGGCAAGTACAGGCTCTCCTTTACTGTTTATAGTTGTAGTATGATAGCCGTTAAAGCCACTGCTTGGCAACAAGTCATAGGCAGGCGAGAGTTTCCAATTGCCATCAATGAGTTGAAAGGAGAAGTTTTTAGCATGGTCGTCTCTGTTGGTTATGGCTACATTAAAAACCATCAAACGAAACATATCATAGACCTGTTCCATGTCTTTGGTAAGGTTTAGACAAACCTTTAGCAAAATCGAATAATCAAGACTCGGAATCCGATAATTAGCATGAAGAAGCCCCGCAGCACTGATTGTATGTATTTTCCCTTCAGGAGTTCGGTCAAAACGCTCTACTCCGAAATACTTGCCATCGAACAACCGTGTTTCCGGCATTCGTATTCCACACTCTTTGGCAAGCAGTGAATAGTTATATTCTATCTCTCCAACATTCTGCGGATCGGATGTAGCCTTAAATTTCACAAGCCACTCCCGATTGTCCACTTTGGCAAATGCCTTTGGGCGTGCTCCACCAGATGAACCTCCACATTTATATAGCATATCCACTGAACCGTCAGCCTCTTTACTACTCAATATTTTTTCCGCTTCAGCAGCGAGTTTGTCGAAATTCAGAAATTCATCGTTTGCGACGATACTTTTGTCCGGCCGGTATTCCAATGCTCCACGTCCTATACTTCCAATAAGCGAAAGACGTTCAAGAATTGTTAATCTATAAGGATCAATTCCTTTCTCTTGCAAAAAACGATCAAGTAAAAGATTTCCCCATCCATCGGGGAGGCTATCATCAAAAGCTCCAAAGCCACCACTAAACGGATCACGTTTGGCAATTATAAGTTCTGATTTTAACGGCATAAAGAATGGAGAGATGGAAACTCCTGTTTTCAAATATTCACCATCGTACTCAAAAGCACATAAACCATCGGAAGTAAGGGCGATACGTCCCACTCGGTTTTCTCCTAAATAAACTTCTACTACAGATTTATTATTCATTGCGGCTTCCTCTCTTGCGTTGTTTATTCTTATCCGCTTTCAATAAATCATCCATACTCTGATAAGTTCGGATACTGAAAAAAGCATCAAACTCATCGGCCATATCCAATGCAAAAGCAATCATCACCAATGAACGTAACGAAATCTCCCCGGAGGACTCAAAACGTCGATAAGAACCAAAAGAGATTCCTGCTTTAGTAGCAAGAGCTTTTTGCGTCAAGTCTTTTTCTAATCGTCTCTCTTTAACACGCCCGGCAATGCCCAAGAGCAATGTGTCTGGTGTTTTACTTATAAGAGATAATATATTATCGTTTATTTGATTATTCATTTTATATTGCGATTATATTAGCACTTACAAAGTTAATGAAATTATCACAATATTCAAACCAAAATATCATTGTTTATATCCATCATGTAACCACAATTAACAAAATAATGAGAAATATTGGAATTATAGACGTTTATAATCAACATAAGGATATCATAGGGAACCTAAGTTCCATCTACAAAAGTTAGTGATAAGCAAAAAGCACCTACAAATAATCTCTGTAAGTGCTTTTATTTTTTGAAGGTGGGCCATCTTGGGCTTGAACCAAGGACCTCCAGATTATGAGTCTGTTGCTCTAACCAACTGAGCTAAAAGCCCATGCTCCATTATTTGGATGCGGGTACAAAAGTATATAGTTTTCATGAAATATGCAAATCTTTCAGCGAAAAAGAGAAAAAAAGGTCTGAACTAGTCGGCTGTGACTATAGTAGCAACCACCTTTTCGGTTCTTAATTTCATGTACCATACTTATTCTTAGTGAATTATATAATCTCTATATAAAAAAGCAATTCTGAACATTCAATGGCACTTTACAATCCATTCTTCAATAAATAAAAAGCATTGATGAATGGTTGAGCAATGATTGATGAATGGCTGAAAATTTAAAAAGAATAGTTTTTAAAAAGTCCAGAGATTTCTCCTAAAATCTCTGGACTCTTCAATCAAGATCTCTGGACATATTTTTTCGCTGTAAATGAGCATGATAGAAATGTGAGTGGTGTAGATGGTGTACTAAAAATAAGCTTTTTTTCTTTCTGAAAATCAATTTTTAAAAATTCTGCATCTTGCAGTTTTTTTGAAATTTGATTTCTGAAACCAGAATAAAGTCTTTTTTAGTACACCATCTACACCACTCAAGGGTATTATTCTAATGTTTAAAGTTTTCTTTTTTAGATATAATAAGCTTTAAATCAATCGATTATTTCTTCAAACCTTTAAGATCTTTTGCATCCTTTGCTTCAATAATGCTGATCGCAAAACCACCACCGGGAGCAGCCTTCAATGTTATCTTAGACTTATTTGTTACTATTTTCTTCTGAATAGTATAAGCAGCAGGGTTCTTTTCATAATGAGCATCGGCTGCATCACTATAAATGGTTGCAATGTACTTCTTACCCGGATCAAGGAAATCAAATGCGAGCTTAGAGGTATGTCCATTCTCATCACTTGTATTGCCTACAAACCAATTATTGGTTCCTTTTGCTTTACGAGCTACTGTAATATAATCACCTGGCTCTGCTTCCAAGTATTTACTATCGTCCCAGTCTACCGCCACGTCTTTAATGAATTGAAAGGCATCCAGATATTTATTATAATTCTCTGGCAAATCGGCTGCCATCTGCAATGGACTATACATAGTCACATAAAGTGCCAATTGACGGACGAGTGTACTGTGAACAAAAGAATGTTCGCCTTTGAGGAAACTCATTTTTGTATCTAATATTCCGGGAGTGTAATCCATGGGGCCACCCATCAAACGGGTAAAAGGAAGGATGGTGGTATGATCGGGATTACTTCCTCCAAAAGCTTCATACTCTGTACCACGGGCTGATTCATTGCCTATTAAATTAGGATAGGTACGGCAAAGACCTGTGGGGCGGACTGCTTCGTGGGCATTCACCATAATTTTATATTCAGCGGCCTTCGTTACCGCATAAAGATAGTGATTGACCAGCCACTGACCATAATGATGCTCGCCCCGGGGAATAATATTTCCTACATATCCACTTTTCACTGCATTATAGCCATTGTCCACCATAAACTGATAGGCTCTGTCAAGATGTCTTTCATAATTGCGCACAGAAGAGGACGTTTCATGATGCATCATCATCTTCACTCCTTTGCTGGCGGCATATCGATGTAGCTCCTGAACATCAAAATCAGGATATGGAGTAACAAAATCAAAGACATAATCTTTTGTCTTGCCAATCCAGTCTTCCCAACCTTGATCCCATCCTTCCACCAAGACAGCATCAAAACCATGCTTTGCCGCAAAGTCAATATATTCTTTCACATGTGCTGTGTTGGCTGCATGTCTGCCATTAGGTTTTGCCTTGGTATAATCCGTCACTCCAAGTTGCACGGCTGGCAGATCGGTATAAGCCCAAGAGCTTTTTCCGGTGATCATTTCCCACCATACACCCACATATTTAATTGGTTTAATCCATGAAGTATCCGTATATTTGCAGGGATCATTCAGATTCAGAATTGTTTTTGAAGCCAAGATATCCCGTGCATCATCACTAACAATAACCGTACGCCATGGCGACAAGCAAGGAGTCTGCATATATCCTTTATCACCAATGGCATCGGGAGTAAGCCAAGATTCAAAGATCATACTCTTGTCATCCAGATTAAGATGCATACAAGAATAATCCACCAAGGCTGCTTCGTGAATATTAATGTAAAGACCGTCCTTACTTTTCATCATCAGCGGAGTTTGCACTCCCGTAGGTGAAAAGGTTGTTTGAGAAGAATTAGGAGTAATCGCTTCCTCCATTTTTCCGCGAATCTCTGAAAGATCGGAAGTGACCGTACTATATTCTTGTGTATCATAATCGCCCGGCAGCCAGAAAGCTTTATGATCTCCTGCCATAGCAAATTGAGTTTTCTCCTCTTTTATCACAAAATAGTTAAGGTTCTTTTGTAAAGGGAACTCATAACGGAAGCCCAAACCATCATTGAACAGGCGGAAACGAATCACAATATAGCGATTGGCGTCGGATTGACTGAGGGTCACGGCAAGTTCATTGTAGTGATTACGAATCGTTTTCAATTCTCCCCAAACAGGTTTCCAAGTTTCATCAAAAGTATTTGTTTTAACGTCAGTCAAGGTGAAACCATCTATCAGGTTACGATCTTTCTTTAGCTCAAGGCCCAATTTACTTTCTTTGATAACTGGTCTGTTCTTGTACGTTAATTGATAAGTAGGGATACCATCCTTAACCGTGAAGTTTAACTCCAGATTACCATTTGGAGATTTTACCGATTCAGCATTTAACATCCAAACCGAACAAATTAATAACAAAAAGAAGAATGCTTTTCTCATGGTGCTATTAGTTTTTTTTATCTAAGATACAAAGCAAGCAATTTATATGAGAATGTTATTATCCTAATCTAAAAAACCGGATAATATTAGAATGCAAACGTTTTCGCCAGCCATTCATTGGATCTTCTTTTAACCCGAATTCGACATAAAAATTAGGGGCGATACCAGCAAAAACTTTGTGACGGAAGATTCGCTTATTGTCACATACATGAATCTTCGTATTATCCATGAAAAAAACGTTTGTACATTGACCTAACTGGTACATTTTCAGGAAGCAGACTAACATAAAGGAAATCTTTTACAGAGTTTATTACGATGAGGGTTTCCACCAGGAACGGACTTTTCTTTTATGGATGAATCAAATACTCCGGAAAAATGTTATGATTAGACATTACAAATGTAAGATTTTTGCCACTATATACCTATTTTTCAATGCTTTATTTTCAGATTATGACTGAAAAAAAAATCTAATAACTTAAAAGAACTTGTGATTCTATAAAATAGAACTTCGTTTGAATTATTGAAAGCTTACTTAAAGTCTGTCTGTGTATAAAATTTCTTCATTTGGGAATGCACTGTATTTATTTTACTCCTTTTCAGATAAATTTTCCCCCTTTGATTATTTAGTAATTTAGATCTTTGCCCTGAAACACATTGGCACGAAAAAGAAATAAAATTTATGATGTTAAACTATAAATCTTTCAAAATGAAAAACAAGTATTATGTATGGTTATTGTTTATACTGTTGATGTTTCCCGTTGGATTAGCGGCTCAAAACATTAAGGTAAAAGGCAATGTAAGCGATTCGGAGGGTGAGCCAATTATTGGCGCTTCTGTGGTGGAAAAAGGAAATAAGTCAAACGGTGTTATCACCGATTTGGATGGCCAGTTTTCTATTAGTGTCGGCAAAGGGAATAAAATAGTTATCTCTTATATCGGCATGGAAACTCAGGAAGTGGACGTTATTGCCGGTAAAGAACTAAAAATTACCCTGAAAGAAGGCTCACAGGCACTCGAAGAAATTGTTGTAATTGGTTACGGAAGTAGAGCACGTAAGGATTTAACAGGTTCAGTAGGTTCTATTTCGGGCGTTAAGTTGGCAGCCGTACCAGTTACTTCAGCAGCTATTGCTTTACAAGGAAAAATTGCCGGTGTGCAGGTAACTACGGTTGACGGTGCTCCTGGTGCAGATATTAATATTCGTGTACGTGGTGGAACGTCAGTGACTCAAAGCAATGAACCACTCTACATTGTCGATGGTTTCCAGACAGATAATATTAGCGACATTCCGCCGACAGATATCGCATCTATCGACGTGCTGAAAGATGCTTCTTTAACAGCTATCTATGGTGCAAAGGGTGGTAATGGTGTAGTTATAGTAACTACCAAATCGGCTCATCAAGGCAAGGTGCAAGTTGGCCTTAATACGCAAATGTCAGTAAGCAAACTGGCTAAGAAGCTTGACCTGATGGATACGTACGATTTCGTACGTTATCAGTACGACTGGGCTGCTGCAAACGGTACTCGTAGTTCTAACGCAAAGTATTATCGTGCTAACTTCGGTAACCCACTTGATCTTGACATCTATAAGCGTGCTACAACACACGATTGGCAAGACGAAGTAATGAGTGAGACTCCATTTAACTATTCAACCAACTTTACTGTAGGAGGAGGTACTGAGAAGTTCCGCTTCAACGCTTCTCTTACTAACTCCGAAGACAACGGTATTATTATAGGATCCGGCGTTCGTCGTACCAACTTGAACATCAAAATGAACATTCAGCTTACCAAGGATTTAACCTTGACGCTTAATCCGAAACTTACTTACCGCCGTGATACCGGTGCCGGCGGTGATAAGATTGGTAGTGGTGGTATCATCGACGTACTCCGCTATCGTCCGACCAACGGCCTACGCGAGTTCGCTTTCTGGGATCCTGTGACGGTTGACCCTGATGATGAGGCTGTCTTCGAGTACACTAACCCCAAAAGCGATATCGACCAAAATACGCTGAAAAAGCATTCTTATGCCTATACGAACCAGTTCAGTTTGGAGTGGAAACCCATAGAAGGTTTGACTTTGCGTACAGAAGGTACTCATTTCATTTCTTTCAACGATGAAAATCGCTTCTATGGTGCCATGACTGATGAGGGCCAAGATAATAAAAAACTGCCGGTAGCAGAAATTACAGACAAGCGTACAGAAAAATATACATGGACCAATACGGCTTCTTACGGTTTCGACATTGATCACTTACACAACTTCTCCTTTTTATTAGGTCAGGAAATCCAGCACAGTCAAACTAAGCAGAGCTATATGAAAAACCGTTATTTCCCACGCAGCATCTCTTCTGAAAGAGCTCTCAACAATATGGGTTTGGGAACACCATGGGAATCAACATCATCTCTTTCTACTCCCGAGCGCACAGCCTCTTTTTTTGGTCAAGCTGGCTATAACTACGATCACAAATATCTGGTTTCGGGTACGTTCCGTGCCGATGGTTCCACAAAGTTCTCTCCGGGCCAACAATGGGGGTATTTCCCTTCGATTTCGGGTGCCTGGGTACTATCCAAAGAAAGTTTCCTAGAAAACAATCCCTTCATCAGCAATCTAAAACTACGCGCTGCTATCGGTATGGCAGGAAACAACCGTATTGACAATGATATGTGGCGTTATCTTTACGCTGTAAATACCACCGGTGGTCCGGGTTTCGGTGAAGCTACTGAAAACGGCGAAAAATGGTATGGCAATGCAGGTGGCAGTACTTTCCCTAACACTAAAATTAAATGGGAAACTACCCTGACTCGCAACTTGGCCTTTGACTTAGGCCTGTTCAACGACCGCCTGACCATTACACCGGAAGTTTATTGGAATACGACTAAAGACCTGCTCTACAAGTCAGACGTTCCTTCAACAACCGGTTATACTCAACAGATGCAAAACATCGGTCAGGTTACTAACAAAGGTTTCGAATTAACTATTAATGGAGATATCCTTCGTGGCAAAGACTATGTATTGAGCGGTAACTTGGCGTTCGGTTTCAACAAGATGAAAGTAGACAAACTGAATAATACAGACGATGTGATTTGGGATCAAAACGACCGTTGGAAATCAAGTTATAACGACTACTGTTTAAAGGTGGGAGACCAAGTCGGTTTGATTTATGGTTTCGTTTATGACGGACTGTATAGTTTCGATGAATTTGATTTTGATCCTAATCAGAGTTTTCTGGCCGTTCCCAAAGAAGGTACTATCATTAATAATGTGTTCAATGATAGTAACTCTGGTGTGGCTACTCTTCCAGGCAAAATCAAGTTCAAAGATATTAGCGGACCAGACGGTAAACCAGATGGTAAAATAACGGAAGATGACCGTACTGTGATTGGTAATACGAACCCAAAATTCCAAGGAGGTTTCGGTTTGAGCGGACAATGGAAAGGCTTTGATTTCACAGCCAACTTCAACTATATGTATGATTTCGACGTGAACAATGCTACTGCTTACCAATTGTCTTCATCAGAAGGTAACAGCCAAAATTTCTACAACGTACTTACTAAGTTTAACAATCGCTGGACTTATGTACGGGAAGACGGTGAATCTATGTATAAGAATACCTACATTGATGGTTCTGTAGATATTTATAAAGAGTTGAATGCCGGTAAGACATTATGGAATCCGACTGACGTTACCAACAAGGTTACCCATTCTTACTTCATCGAAGATGGTTCATTCCTTCGTTGCCAAGACATTACCCTAGGTTACACCTTGCCCAAGCAATTATCTAATAAATGGGGCATGTCAAAACTCCGTCTCTATGTCAGTGGTACTAACCTCTTCATCATTACCGGTTACTCCGGTTACGATCCTGAAGTTGATGTGCAAACCGGTTTGACATGCGGCATGGATTACAACCGTTATCCGCGTAGCCGCAGTTTCGTGTTTGGAGCAAATATTACTTTCTAATACATAAAAACTGATTATATATGAAAATTAAAAATATTCTTATCGCTGGTCTGATTACGGTTGGCCTCTCTTCATGCAATGATTTCCTAAAGGTGGATGCCATCTCGAAATATGACACCGAGTATGTTTTTAGCGAAAAGACCGAAATCAACCGTGCCTTGAATGGTGTTTACGCCCAGCTATTGAATGAGAACACCTATGGTAGCGCTTATTTAAGCACTTTCTGTTTGAATAGTGATGTGGATATGTCAATATCTACTAGTGAAGTTGCAACTGATAATAGTTATCGCCGTTTTGACTGCAATAGCCTAGGAGGAGATATCAACAAATATTGGACAGCAGCTTACCAAGGTGTGGAATATGCCAATAATTTTATTTATGGTCTAGAGAACAGCCCTCTTTTTAGTACAGAGGATGCAGAACTGATGCAACAATTAGGTGAAGCAAAAGTGATTCGTGCCATGTTCTATCATGACCTCGTTGTAATGTTTGGTGATATACCTTTCTCTTTAACTCCCAATTACGAGGTAGAAGACTTTGTAATGCCTGTTGAAGATCGTGAAGAGATTTATAAGGCTTTGATTGAGGACCTGAAAGGCGTTGCTCCCTACATGTCATTCGCCCAAGACTTGAGTGATGGTGTGGAGCGCGTATCCAAAGAATTCTGTTGGGGAATGATTGCTCGTATGGCTCTGACTTGCGGTGGCTATTCACTTCGTCCGGACAAAGACAATCCTAACAGCTATGGTACCATGCAACGCCCAACTAACTATCAAGATTACTATAGAGTAGCTCAAGCATACTGCGACTCTGTTATTTCTTCCGGTACTCACTCTTTGACACTCCCTTATCGCCAAGTATTTATCAACGAGTGTAACTATGTTGTAAACAACAATGACGACCCCATCTTCGAGATTCCGTTCGCTAAGAACTCAAGCGGTAGCATCGGTTACATTCAAGGTCCGAAAGGTGAAAACTATGAAGGTGCAACCTCCGGCAAGAACATTTGGGGTAAGAGTGGCGGCAGTGCCCGTCTAAATGCTTTCTACCGTTACTCATTTGACGACGAAGATATCCGTCGTGACTATGTGAACGGTATGTGGTATTACCTGTATGACGGTACTCCGTCGATCCTCACTGACTACACGGTATTCAACAACAAGTGGTCCAAGTTCTGGGCAAGTTCAGGTAGCACTATGGGTACTGGCAGCGATGACAATACAGGTATTAACTATCCTTATATGCGCTATGCTGACGTACTTTTGATGTATGCCGAAGCTGTTAACGAATTGGAAGACGGTGTAAGTGGCGCTAATGGTACTAAAGCGATTGAAGCTTTTCGTCAGGTACGTGCCCGGGCATTTACCGATGTTAGCAAGGTGGACACTTACATTGCCTCTGCTTCCGGTTCTAAAGAGAACTTTCTGAAAGCTGTTCTCAACGAACGTAAGTGGGAATTCTGTGGCGAAAATATGCGCTGGAAAGACTTGGTTCGTAACAATTTATATGGCGAAGTGCTTTATTACAGTTTCTTACGCTACTACGCAGTAGCCGAAAATGCAGCAGGTACTTCAGACCATATTGAGGCAGTAGAACAATACGACGGCAAACCTGGTTATCTAGAACTTTATCTGCCTTATACAATCTATTACAAGATTACCAGTAATCCGAATAACATAAATGTATATCCCAATACCGCACTGGATATTCTGGAACTCTACAACCCATACAAGTCTGAGAAATATCCAGGTTCGGAATGGACAGCGGGAGACTATTACGGATGGTGGAATGATACTGACGGATGTCCGAAAGACCAATGTCTTTTCTCATTCTACGGTTTTATACGTGGTGACCGCGGAGGTAATATCTATCTTGTAAAAGACGGTGAGACCTATTCACAAACAGGACCTACAAACCTACCGGTAGTACGCTACATCCTCCCTTATCCGAATGCAGCAATTCAGCGCAGTGCCGGTGTGTATAAAAACTATTATGGTTATACCAAATAATCGAATTGAAAATAATACGATATGAAAAATAAATTATGTTACATACTAATGCTCCTCTCTTCCATATCAATCTTCTCTTGTAAGGATGATGAGGTGGTGAGCAGTAATTCTGAAAGAGAGTTCATGACAATGTTCCGTAAAGATGACAATACGGGTAAGGGAGACTCTGACCCGTATCGATGTCAAGCTGTTGATCTGAACGACATCCAGCTTTATTGGTATGGAGTGAAAAATTGCGCCGGTTATGAGATCAAGATGGCTTTGCAAGCTAACGTCTCTTCCGGTTTGGCTGAAGATTGGGAAAACCCTGACTATATTCTGTTTGATACGATTGTTGATGCCGAAGTGACCGATCTTTTGATAAAAGATCTTCAATACAGTACTGATTATCGTTTTGCCATTCGAACTCTTTCTAAAAAAGGTGAAGGCTACCACTCTAAGTGGTATGGCTATGGTAACGGACGTCAATGGGCCGACTATCTGGGAATCACGACCGGAGATAGATACAATGTTCCTGAAGTAATAGTAGTAAACGAAGTCACTAAGACTACTTTCCGCATCAATATTGACCGTGCCTATGCTACATCAGGTGACGACGGTACTTTCAAAACCAATTTTGAAGTTGATGAAAATGGTAATTTCGTAATGCAGACTATTACTATTGAAGCATCTCCTACCAATCCTAACGCAACCGTACCTGGGAAATGGAAAAATTATACCATTACTTCCGCAGACTTTGAACGTGGTTACATCGACGTAGATGGTCTGGAGGAAAACAGTGTGTACGTAATCAATGCAGAAAATAAGAATATTCCTGTTCATTGGGATGCCATCTACAATACTTGTGTTATCCGTATGGATGGTGAACCGGGGGAACCTATCCTTATTAAACACTTCTGCGATCCCAACGACACCATTCCCGGAGCAACTAAATATAATGCCTCACGCCTTGACACTATCTTATCCAACTACAACAGCGACTCTTCTTTAGCTGAAGGTACTATTTTTGAATTGGAAGGCGGAAAGACTTACTATTTTGCAACCAACGTGTCGTTGTGTAAAGGTTTGACCCTGCGTACCAAAGCAGGAACCGGCCGTGCCAAAGTGTTAATGAATGGTATGTCTTCAATCAATGGAGCAGCTCAGGCAATGAACTTTATGTTTGGTCGCCAACCACAATCTGGTGAACTTGGCGGCATCAACATCAAATCGCTTATCTTCGAAGACATTGATTTCGATTGTCCGCTAGCAACAAATTATGGCGACGGCAGCGCAACCGGTAACTACTTCATTAATATGTATTCTAACGGTATGGCCGTTACACTTCAATCGTTTGAATTAAGAAACTGTACATTCCAACGCATGATCCGTGGTTTCGTTCGTGTACAAGGTACTAATCGTAAGAATTTTGAGAAGTTTATTGTAGAAGACTGTTTGTTCTATAATTGCGGTTATTATGACAATAATGGCCGTGGTTATGCATGGATTGCCGGCGACGGTACTCCTAGTACAGGTAAATCCAATATTTTCGAGAACATGATTTTCCGCAATAATACGTTCTATGATTCTCCACGTACCTGCTTCTTTACAGATAATGGGAAGGATCTTTCATGGCCTAGTAATATCCAATACAACATTACGTTGGAAAACAATACGTTTATAAATTACAGTACCCGCTCTTCCGGTCGTAAGATTTTCGACTTACGTTACCTGCCGGGCGGAAGTAAGATCACGGTGAAGAAGAACCTCTTCATCTTGACAAAGAAAGACGGTGACACTCGTAACTTGTACATGGAAGGTATGGATATTCGTCAGATTAATGGTTCAGGTGAAATTACATTCGATATCGAAAATAACTACTCAACGAACACGAACTTAATCAACGGAAATATTTTCTCCTCTTCTGCATTCAGTGCCAGCAAAAACAGTGCCGGTTTCTGGGCAGACTATAACCTTCCCGGTAAGGACGAGTTGGAAGTTCACCTAGGCAAAGCTGGAATTTCGCCGACTGACCTGATGACAAATCCGAATCCGCCTTATGCAAACCCGGATCCGAACATGCATGAAGTTGACAACCTCGACGGTCTTTATTACAAAAACACGGATGCAGTTCGTAACCACGAAATTTACAAGCTGGGTATAGGTGACCCGAGATGGGCTAAGACTGTAACGCCTTAAAACATAGTCAACAGAAGTCGTGAGACTTCGTCAGACATTTTTCACAAAAAGGGTGTGTTGTGTTTATATCAACACATCCTTTATTTGTAAGCTATTAGATAGCGGTGACATTGGATATGACATCTGAAGATTTGTTTGTAAATCCTCTTAATGGCGATTTTTATGTTAAAGAATGTGTGATATTGACTGGTGCAAGTAAAGTGAGTGATCCGAGATGGTGGTAATATGAATTTTAAATAATAATTTAATGTATAAATATATTTATTGTAAAGCAATTTTATGCATGGCTGCTTTCCCTTCGTTTCTTTGGGGAGCATGTGCAGAGACAAACTGGTATTCGTCTGGATATTCTGAAAAACTGACACCAAATCTTAAAATAGAGCGAAAGCTATTAGCTTTCTCCGGTGCCGAAGGCTTTGGAATGAATACCACTGGTGGACGCGGCGGGAAAGTGTATCATGTAATTACGCTTGAAGATAGTAACAAAGAAGGAACATTGCGGTATGCCTTATCACAAAAAGGACCACGTACCGTTGTTTTTGATGTAGCAGGAACAATTTTTCTAGCAAATAACTTGGATATCAGTAGCAATGATTTAACTATTGCCGGACAAACAGCTCCGGGCCAAGGCATTTGCATTGCAAAATATCCAGTGACCATCAAGGCTAATAATATTATTATCCGGTATTTGCGTTTCCGGGTTGGTAACGAGGGTAAAGGTGAGCCCGATGGACTCGGGGGCATAGAAAATAAAAATGTTATCATTGATCACTGTTCCGTCAGTTGGTCTGTTGATGAATGCTGTTCTGTGTATGGAGGTGAAAACTTAACAGTTCAGTGGTGTATTGTTTCTGAAAGTCTTCGCTCTTCAGGGCATAGTAAAGGTAAGCATGGGTACGGTGGTAATTGGGGTGGAGCAGGAGCTTCCTTTCATCACAACTTGATGGCCCATCATGAGAGTCGGGTTCCTCGGCTTGGTCCTAGACCAGCTACACAGCAGAAGGAATATATGGATCTAAGGAACAATGTTTTCTATAATTGGGCTGGGAACGGATGTTATGGAGGTGAAGGTATGAAAGTTAATATTATAAATAATTACTATAAACCTGGTCCGGCAACTCCTAAAAAAGGAACTGTTGGGCATCGAATCGCTTCTATTGGCATACGGACTACAAAATATTGCACTAGAACAGATGGGACATTTAATGCATGGAAACCGATGGAGCACGTATGGGGGAAATTTTATGTGCAAGGAAACGTCATGGAAGGTTCGGAAGAAGTGACCAATGATAATTGGACAAAAGGCATTTACGAGCAAATTGAAAACGCTTCGTGTGATGGGCTGTTTACATCGGTTACCCGAGATACGATTCGTTTAAATGAACCATTGATAGTAGACTCTGTTACAACCCATACTGCGAAGCAAGCATTTGAAAAGGTATTATTGTATGCAGGATGTTCTAAATACAGAGACATAATTGACGAAAGGATTGTTAAAGAAACACGTGAAGGAACTGCCACATATGTAGGTAGTAAATCTATTGATGCCGATCAAGTCCCAGGGCTAATTGATAATCCTGCTGATGTAATACCCGAAGGGAGTGTTAGCCCATGGCCCGAACTAAGTAACGGAGGAGTAAGTGCAGATGAATTAAAGGATTCTGATAATGATGGTATTCCTGATGTTTGGGAAGTAAAGAATAATCTAAATCCTCATCAAGCTTCTGACGGTGTTGCTACTTCATTGAACAAGGTAGGGTATACAAATCTAGAGGTTTATTTGAATAGTCTTGTTGAGCATATCACGGCAATGCAAAATGTCTTGGATAAACCATAATAACATGCGACTATACAACGAGCCGGACCAGAAATCTTATTATTTGCTGGTCCGGCTTTTAAATATTATAACTACTTTGTTGTAAATATGTAACTTTTTCCTACCTGAGTTTCAATGTCGTAAACATATAGCTTTTTAGGTTCTGGTTCTTTTACTGTTTTTTTCTTACTAATCAGTGGTTTGCTGATTGTTTGTAATTGTAACAATGAATTGTTGCATGTAATGCTGGTGGATTGCTTTAATTCCTTGCCATTTAATAAAAGTGGCGTTGATGTGCGCAAGCGAAGTATGCCACCGATAGAAGAATATATTTTAGCCGTTTTTACATTACCGTTTATCCAATTCATTTCTTCTAATGTAAAACCACCTCTGCAACGTAATCCCTTAACCGTTCCCCGATTCCATACATCGGGCAAAGCAGGAAGTAAATGTACAGCTCCAGCGTGACTCTGAATCAACATTTCTGCTATACCTGCCGTGCAACCAAAGTTTCCATCAATCTGGAAAGGTGGATGTGCATCAAAGAGATTAGGGTAAGTTCCTCCGTTTTGTCCGGATTCTTCGATCGTTGGGTGAAGTTGTTCTGTTATTAGTTTATATGCATGGTTTCCATCTTCAAGGCGTGCCCAGAAACATACTTTCCAACCCATGGACCAACCTGTTGAGTGATCGCCACGGGCGTTTAATGTTTCTTTTGCTGCAGTGATCAGCTCGGGATATTGATAGAATGTGATTTGTCTTCCCGGATATAATCCCCATAGGTGGGATGTGTGGCGGTGTTTATCACTAGGACTGTCCCAATCATCCATCCACTCTTGCAGCTGTCCCCAACGACCAATTTGCATAGGCGCCAGATTGGCTATTACATTTTTCAAACTATCGGTAAATACATCGTTGTCTTTCATCAGTTTAGCAGCTTCCAGTGTGTTACTGAATAAATCATGAACCATCTGGTTATCCATGGTAGCTCCTGCAACAATAACGAAATCTCTCTTTCCATTAACAGTAGGCTTGTTCTCTGGTGAATAAGACGGAGCTACTACAAGCCATTTATTTTTAGGTTCGCTGACAAGAAAATCCAAGAAAAATTCACAGGCTCCTTTCATTAGCGGATATACTTCTTTGAGATAATTCTGATCTCCAGAAAACAGATATCTATCCCACAAGTGTTGGCAAAACCAAGCGTTGCATGTAGGCCATATTCCGTATGCTGGTCCATCGACAGCTCCGGTAGAACGCCAAATATCTGTGTTGTGATTGAGAGTCCACCCTCGGCAGCCATACATGGCAGCACTTGATCTTCCTTGTTCTGCCGTTTCTTTTATCAACTGTATAAATGGTTCATGCATTTCGGGCAGGTTGGTAACTTCAGCAGGCCAATAGTTCATTTCAACATTAATATCAGTGGTATATTTCCCGTCCCATGGCGCTCTTAGTTTGTAGTTCCATATCCCTTGCAAGTTGGCAGCTTGTCCACCTGGTTGTGAACTGCAAATCAATAGATAACGTCCAAACTGAAAGTAAAGTGCGCTCATTTGGGGGTCGAATTGCGTACTGAATTCTTGCACTCTTATATCAGTAGGTTTTTTGGCTTGTTCATTACGGCCTAGATCGAGTGATACCCGGTTAAACAGTTTGGAATAGAAACAGCAGTGTTCCTCCTTAGCTTTTTCAAAAGGTTTACCTGCATTCTGCATGTATTTTCGGGCTCTTGCTAATGAGTTACCCGATACATCTTTGTAGTTAACGAAGTTTGTTCCGATGGAAACATATAATGTTACACTATTTGCGTTTTTAACGTTAATCAATGAATCTCCTATTATTGTTTTCTTTCCACCGTCTTGCTCAATACGAGCTAGTGATGTGAACCGCACCTTACCTTCGATACCTTCATGGTCGTTGGCTTTTCCATCTAGCTGTAATTCATTCTGAGAAGAAATGCTTTTTACAATATCTTCTGGTTTGTATGGAGTTGAATATTTAGCGCTAAAAGATATTTTTCCTTTTTGTGATGCGGTTAACTTTATAATAAGTAACTGATCTGTAAAGGAGGTAAAAGCCTCGCGAGTGTAAGTTACTCCATTTACAGTAAATTGGGTAGTGGCTACAGCATGGGCAATATCTAAGTCACGATAATAATTGCTAAAATTTTCCATACCTTCGAAATCCAGATGAAGGGAACCCACTGTTTGGTAAGGCATACCGTTAGCCGATTGGGAACAGATCGCAGGGCCGCATAAAGCTTGTGCTTCTTTATTTTTTCCTTCGAAGATCAACTGCCGTATCTGAGGAAGAGCATCTTTAGCTTTGGGGTTTGTGTTGTTGTGTGGAGAACCACCCCATACGGTTTCTTCGTTTAATTGAAACTCTTCTTTAGAGGGGTCACCAAATACCATGGCTCCCAGACGTCCGTTACCTAATGGTAACGCTTCTACCCAACGGGCGGCAGGCTGCTTGTACCACAGTTTCCATTCATTTTCCCTTTGTTGTGCCTGTGTGAATACGCAGACGAATGCCAGTAACCCGGCAAAACTCCAATTTTTTATCATTCTAATTTAAGTTTTAGATTTTGAATGCAATAATATGTATTTTTTTTTATTAGCTTACGCAATATCCGGTAGAAAAGGATGAATTTTAGATTATTGCTTTTCATGTAATTCATCTTTATATTCTGAGGGGGTGATTCCTATTTGTTTTTTGAAGCACTTACTGAAATATTTCGGGTCATTGAATCCTGTCATGTATGCGATTTGTGAAAAATTAAATTCCTTAGTTTCTATGAGCTGTGCGGCACGTTTTATCCTTATTTCACGAATGAAGTCAACAGGTGAAAGGCCTACAATAGATTTCAACTTTCTGTAAAAAACTGTGCGGCTTAGCATCAGGTTCTCTGCTATTTCATCTATTGTAAGCTTAGAGTTGTCCATCTGCTCTTCCATGAAAGCCATAATTTGTTGAATAAAAAGCTCGTCATAAGGTGTAACTTGCGGTGTAGAAGGAGAAAATAGACTTGAGGTTTTTCTTGTCTTCTTGTTGGACAAATTAGCCATATACATTTCTTGAAGTAATTTTCGTTGCTTAAGTAAAGACGCAATTCGTGCTTTAAGATAAGATGAACTGAATGGTTTGGTAATGTAATCGTCGATGCCTTGTTCAAGCCCTGTAATACGATCATCTAATGAAGACTTTGCAGATAACAAGATAATTAGTATGTGGCAAGTATTATGATCTTCTTTTATTTTTTTTACCATGTCGAGACCATCCATAATTGGCATCATTATATCACTGATAATTAGGTCGGGAATAAACTGCAAGGCTTTTTCTACTCCTTCCTGTCCATTGGAAGCCTCAATTATTTGGTAGTTTGTATTAAGAATATCTCGCAGGAAGCTTCTAAATTCATGGTTATCTTCTACAATTAAGATGGAAACTTCTTCTTCGTCAGCATAATAGGAGCATTCTGACAATTCTCTATTGCATTCAAGCTGCGCTTGAGGCTGATTATTCATCTCGATACTATCACTCATGATGAATTCTGTCTGTCCATCAGCTTCATAGCTTTCTCGGCCCAATGGCAGACTTACACTGAATTCACTACCTTTTCCCAATTCACTTTTCACTTGTATGTCTCCATGATGCAGCTCAATTAATTCTTTAACTAATGAAAGTCCGATGCCTGATGAAGGTTGTAATATATTATTCTTGACCAGTGTTTCGAAACGTTGGAACAGAGATGTCAATTTACCCGGTTCAATTCCCGTTCCTTCGTCGGTCACAGAAATGGATAAACGATCTTGTTCGCTGCTTAATCTTACTGTAACAGATTTACCATAAGGAGTATATTTGAACGCATTAGATAGCAAATTAAAGAGTATCTTTTCGAATTTGTCTCTGTCAATCCATGCATATATGGCTTTACCATCTGTTTGTAGGCTATAGTTTATATGCTTCTCTTCTGCTATCAGATTAAAACTTTCCATTATTTTATTCAACAATGCCGATACTTCTGTTTCTTCTATGAGTAACTTCATTTTTTTATTCTGAATTTTTCTGAAATCCAAAATCTGATTTACCAAACGCAACATACGCTCTGTGTTCTTTTGTACTAGTGTAAGGTGGTTACGTGCTTTCAGAGAAAGCTTTTCGGATTCCAAAACCTCATTGACGGGACTCGAAATCAGAGTTAGTGGTGTACGAAGTTCATGAGAAATATCTGTGAAGAATTTTAATTTGATGTCGGCCAAGTGTTGTTCTATGTTTACCTGATGACGTAACCTATATATATAGAACAGTATGTAAACAGTTATCAATGTAAAACCGACGAAAAGAAGTGCATACAATAGCCAAGCCCAATAGGTTTCCCAAAATGTAGGTAAAACGTGTATGGACAAACTGTGAATATTGTTGGTCCATACTCCGTCACCGTTAGTAGAACGTATTTGTAGTTCGTATTTGCCCGGAGGTAGATTAATATAGTTGGCTGTACGGTTTTTATCTACATAGTTCCAGTTTTCTTCCAAACCTTTTAGTTTGTATGCATAGTTTATTTCATCAGGATTTGTGTAGTCGATGGCTGCAAATTGAAAAGTGACATTTCGTTCTGAAGGATTTAATGATAATACTTTCAAATTTTCCAAGGACGTTTTCTGAGTTCTTCCCTGAATTTTTAGTCCTGTAAATACAATGTTAGGTATGTAATGACTTTTCCTCATTTTATCGGTATTTACTATTAACAGACCCATATCTGTTCCAAAAAGGAGCCGATTATTAGATATTAAAAGTGAAGGAGCTTCAGATAAATTAAATTCTTGCTGCATAAATTTAGAACCAAAATTGTCGAACACTTCAAGGTTGGGGTCGAATCTGGATAAGCTATTTTCGGATACAGCCCATAAATAACCGTGAGTATCTTCGGTTATGGATAATACAAGATCAGAAACCAATCCATTTGCCATCGTATAGTGTTTAAAGTGGATAAAATCAGTGAGTAAGTTACTCGACAGAACTTTGTTGATTCCACCTGTTAATGTAGCAATATACGTTACGTTTCTGCTATCTGTAAAGGAATACATAACATCATTGCTACTAAGGCTAGATACAACTCTGGACATGCGTATGTTTCGGTAGAACTTAATTTCCTCAGGCTGTCTGAATTGTTCAGAAAATGTTATTAATCCATCTGTAGTTCCAATTAGGATTACTCCTTTGGGTGTCCTGCTGATATGTCTTATTCGCATTCCATGCTCATCGGGATAGTTTTTCAAAAGATTACCACTATGCAGAAACTTCAAGTTGCCATGCTGATCTTCCTGCAATAAATTTAGTCCACCTCCATAGGATCCTACCCAAATACGGCCCTTACTATCTTGGCAAATACTGTATATACTATTATGACTAATGCTGTATGAATCGTTTTCCTGATGTAGATACTGTTTTACTTCAAATTGAGTTGGGCTTTTTGCCTTCAGTCTGAATAAACCATATTTCTTGGTCCCCATCCATATAGTTCCTTTATTATCAGCAAAAATACAGTATACATTTCGCTCGAAGGAGGCTTTTGTATTGCTAATTGTTCCTTGGGCATTTAAGAATCCGAGTAATGAACCGTCTTGGCGAAAGATACGTATTATACCACTTTTAGAAGCAACCCATATTTGTTTCAAAGAATCTTTGAAGAAACAACGGATTTCATATTTGGGATCGATCAATTTTACATCATAGCTGTGAGGAAAGAAAGAAATTTGTTGTACGCCTCTATTGCAAGCTAGCCAGCAATTTCCTTGATAATCAATGTAGCAATTTCGTATATTGGGTGCGAAAACCGATTGTGGATTTCCTGGATCGGTCATAAATGAGGTTAGTTTGTTTAACTTAGAGTCAAAATAAGAAAAATTACCATTTGTTGGCATTATCCAAACGGTACCTATTTTATCTTCAAAAATTATTTTTCTGTTTTTTCTTTCATATTTAATAACTTCTTCGGGTGGTGTCTCCAAATGGGTTACGTTGCCTGTATGCATATTGAGTCTGACTATTCCGGGCCATTTGGTAAACATCCAAGCATATCCTTTACTATCCTTGAAAACGTATTCAATGTCATTAATCGGTTGTGAGGGTGTTCGGATATCATATAGTTTATACTGTACATTTCGCATATTCATTGTTAGTAGCCCGTTATTTGTTCCTAATAGGAGAGAGCCGCCGTTAGTTTGTTCAACGATATTAATCTTACTAACTTCGTCGGGAAGTTTTATGAATTTTAATTGCTGCGCGGAAATGTTATAAATCGCTATTCTGGCTGACGAGGACACAAGAAAGATAGAACCGCTGTATTCTCTGATAAATTGGAAAGGGAAATCACTTCCAATTTTTTTTTTACCAATTATATTAACGCCTTTATTGGTAAGTATCCATTCATCGCGTTGAGAGTCTTCGAAAACAGAAATAATACTGTCGCCTTTCAATGTTTGGTTATACGTCCCATATTGCCATATTCCTTTGCCATTTTTGCACTGACGATCGTCTATTCTAAATGCATTTCCCCCATTACAAACTATCCAACTAACACCTTTAGCCAGTGGATGTACTGATGTAACATTGTACGTTTGCTGTTGCAGCTTCTCAATAGGCAGCAATATGTCTATGAACTTTTCATTGGCCGTATCAAATAAGTAAATTCTGTTGTCGTAAGTCTGACACCAAATGTCGTTGTATATAGTTTTCCAGATATAAGAAATGCGGTTACTGGTTAAGGTACATCCGTCACCGGAAAGTGCCTTGTAGTTCTTAAATTCGTATCCGTCATATCTATTCAGGCCGCTCCAAGTGCTAAACCAAATGTAGCCTTTTTGATCTTGTAAAATATTCATAACAACTCCCTGAGCCAAACCGTTATTAACAGTAAACTGTTTAATCTTGCATAATGGTTGGGCGGTTACTGCCATATAATGTATCATAAAGAATACACATAAAAAAGATAAATGTTTGTTCATATGCATGGTCTCTTTGATATTGTAGAAACAAAGATACAATAATCTGATTACATAAACCATGCATTGTCCTCAATTGAACAGATAATACGAAGTTTTGCTCGTATTTTGCTCCTAGTATCTTCTTAGTTGAATGAATATTTTTCTTGAAATTCTTAGAAAATGGATGTTTTACCTTGTAATAGCGTGAGCATACCTCTATTCACTTTAATGTATGAAATCCTCAAAGATCTTTTGCTAATTTTATTTCTAACTTAATAGGTGGATTTACAGCATATACCTTTCTAACCAAGAGACCACCTATCAATGTCGAATTTGAAAAGAACGTCCAGATGTTTCTACTATTCTAATTTTTATATCGAACTCTGGTTATTTTAAGGAACCGGATCATAGCCTGAACCTCCCCATGGATGACAGCGTAGTATTCTTTTTACCGCCAAGTATAGTCCTTTAAATGGACCATGCTTTTTAATTGCTTCAATGGCATACTCAGAACAAGTGGGCATAAAACGACAGGAAGCGGGAGTCATGGGTGAAATACATGCTCTATAAAAATAGACTGGTAATAAAAGAATATATGACAATACTTTTTTCATTGCATTTTACTCGTTACTTTTTCTAATATTTGTTTGAGGACTCTTTCTATCTCTGCTGTTGGATACAATTCATTGCTCAAGTAGATAAAGGCAATAGCCAATCCAGACTCTTTTTCACCTAATAGTCCTAATAGTTCGTGTTTGTTTTTCCGGTAAGCTTCTCTCACCTGTCGTTTTACCAAGTTCCTTTTTACAGCCCGCTTAAATCTTTTCTTTGGGACACTTATCAATATGGAAACCAAAGAATTCTTTTTTTTCACCACAGGTATAAATACAATACGCAAAGGAAAGACGGAGAATGATTTTGACCCTCCTGAAAATAATTCTTCTATTGTATTTTTGCTGTTCAGGCGTTCTGCCTTACATAACCCGTTACTGATGGTATCCATGTTGTTGTTTAAAAAAAACCGAGAGCTCTGATCTACAAAGTTACAACTTTATAGATACAAAACTCCCGGAATTGAAATATTATTTAATGATATAGAACCTCTTTATCTCCCCTTGTTTGTTTCTTTAAGAAAAAGATCAAGAGCAGCAGTCATGGAAGGCATAGTTACACTCGGAGCTTCCAAATCAAGACGCAAACCAGCATCCCGAATAGCTTTTGCAGTTGTAGAGCCAAAACAGCCTATCTTTATGTCTTTTTGTTCAAAATCAGGAAAGTTCTTCATCAAAGAAGATATTCCTGAAGGGCTAAAAAATACCAGCATATCATAATCAAATTCTTCTTCTTTACTAAAATCATTGCTTACAGTGCGATACATCACTGCTTCCGTATGAGTAACCTTATTCTTATCAAGGATGTTTTTTATTTCATCATTGTGCACGTCAGACATTGGAACAAAAAACTTCTCTGTGTTATGCTTTACAATTGAAGGAACGAGATCATCAAACTTGCCGGTCACTCCAAAAAATATTTTGCGCTTACGATACTGAATATATTTTTGTATGTAAAGAGCTATAGACTCTGTTACACAAAAATATTTCATGGTTTCAGGAACCGTTACGCGAAGTTCTGTACAAAGATAAAAGAAGTGATCTATAGCATGGCGCGACGTAAAAATAACAGCAGTATGGTCCAGTATAGATACTTTCTGTTGCCTAAACTCTTTTGAAGATACACTTTCAACCTTAATGAAGGGGCGAAAATCAATTTTCACGCCATATTTCTCAGCTATGTCATAGTAAGGTGACTTTTCTGAGGTTGGCTTAGGCTGCGATACGAGTACTTTCTTTATTTTCAAAATCCTAAAGTTTTATTTGCAATATGATATTCGTTTGTAAAAGACCTTGGACCAAAAGGAAACAAGGCAAAATCTCAAGCGCACAAAAGTACACAATTAAATACAAAACGCCGTACATATTGTTGAAAAAAAACTGTAAACATTTATAAAACATCACTATTTTAGCTAAAATTACTAAAATAAGACCAATTGAGAGTATTATCGATGTTGACAAATCGAAATAAATCATCAGTAAAGTAAGAGGAAAAAAACAAAAGCCAAGATAATGAATGATGGTTGAATAAGATTCTAGCCAAGAAGTTGTAACATTTTTATCAAAAAAGATCCAGCCTATAAATGCATAAATTATCCATTTTATAACATAGTAAAGAATGCAAATACCTATATATACTCCTAATATAAGATAAACAGGATTGTGCTCAAAAAAAGAGGGCGAATGACCATGAAAATAATCAAATATAATGATTCCCATAAGAATGCAAGTCTGTAATTGTAGGATGATCCGATAACGGAAATCTGAGCTGGTGGTTCTTGAAAAAACATCCGTCTGCTCCTTTCTATTAAAGAGGTTCTTGCACTGTTCCATAAGTACTTTTTTCCCATTTGCAAAAACATAGGCAGTCAAGATAAAACAGAATAATAAAAGTCCTGTAATTCCATCGTCTGTACGTAAACGATAAGGCATTGGCGTACCATCAAATCCTGATGGTTGATGTCCCAAAGATGTCCATTTTATAGAATCTCCCGGGATAAATTGGTCCTTATAAAACAAAGGAATTGTGTCTATTGTCGCAGAATCCTTTCGAACCAATGGAATACTATCGTTTGGTTCAACCATCATATCGCTGCAAACTTACGAATTTCTTTATTCCATATTGGAGTGGTGAAAAGCTGATTTATCGCTTCCTCAGGAGTTTTAGCCACACTCCATATCCCTATATGCTGTGGACGCATAAAATTTTGTTCAACAGCCTCGTTCAGCTGAGCCAATAATGGGTTAAAGAAATTATTCACATTTAAAATTACAATCGGATTTAAATAAAGTCCTAGTTGCTTCCAGGTAATAATTTCCAAAAGTTCTTCTAGCGTGCCACACCCTCCAGGCAAAGCGATAATGCCATCCGAGAGATCTGCCATCAACTGTTTCCGTTCATGCATTGAGCCTACTTCTACTAATTCTGTTAGTCCTTTATGATGCCAATCTTGCTCTACCATAAAATGGGGGATTACACCTGTAACCTTTCCACCAGCTTGCAAAGAAGCATCAGCAATTGCTTTCATCAGTCCAAGATTTCCAGCACCATTAATCAGGCGGATCTCTTTTTTTGCCAAGAGCTTACCTAAAGCAACAGCCGCACTAAAATATGTTTGATCAATTTTCGTACTTGAAGCACTATACACGCACACCGAAGTTATGTTATTCATTTGAACGTCTGTCTATTCATTTTCGCGACAAAAATAATCATTTCTTTCCGTTTATTATAGCAATAGCGATTAATTATAATATCCTTTAAGAGGTGACAAGAGCTATATTGCATTCCACTTATCCAAAAAGGTAGATTTTCTTAATTCAAAAAGAAAATAAATTAGTATATTTGCGATCATAAATATTTGTTTTCAATGATAATATAATCACGATACTCTTAATAATTATGGAAAAGCTATTATTATGTAAGTTTGGAGAAGGAGAGTGCTACGGCGTTAAAGAACTCAATCTATTGCTTAAACTTAGCAACATGCTTAGCAATAAGGAGGTTAATTTAGATGAAGTGATTAAGCTTTTATGCGAGCATTTACATGCTGAAAGAATTATCTTAACGGTATTGAATCGCGAGAGCTCAAATATTTTTATTGAAGGCTCTTATGGCATTACTGAAGAAGATAAAAAAGAAGCCATCTATCAGATTGGAGAAGGGATTATTGGCCGAGTCATTGAAAGTGGAGAAACAATCCTAATTCCTAAAATTGCTGATTCAGAAGACTTCTTAAATCTTACCCATGCTCCAACATCAATAAATAATATTGATATTTCATTTATTTGCACTCCTATTCGTTATAAAAATGAGATTATAGGAACACTGAGTTTTCACAAAGCTTATTTGAGGAATATTTCATTTAATGAAGATGCCCGTCTTTTAAAAATTGTAGCTTCTATGATTGGCAGGACCATTCGGCGCCGACAAGAATATGCTGAAGAAATGGAACAACTTTTAAATGAGAACAATAAATTAAGAGGAGAATTAAAAAATCGGATTATGCCGGAGTATATTAAAGGGAATTCAGGAAAAATGAATGAAGTATTCGCTTTAATAGATAGCGTGGCTGCCACTGATGCAACGGTTTTGATAAGAGGAGAAAGTGGTGTGGGTAAAGAACTCATTGCAGATGCCATACATTATAACAGTACCCGGAAAGGAAAAGCTTTTATCAAAGTCAACTGTGCGGCTTTGCCCGAAAGTTTAATAGAAAGCGAACTATTTGGACACGAAAAAGGAGCTTTTACCGGTGCTAGTGCTCAAAGGATTGGTAGATTTGAAGCAGCAGATGGAGGCACTATTTTCTTAGATGAATTTGGTGAAATTCCAGCCTCTACTCAAGTAAAGTTATTACGAGTATTACAAGAAAGAGAAATTGAACGTTTAGGAAGTACAAAACCTCTTAAAGTGAATGTTCGCATTATCTGTGCAACAAATCGTAATTTAGAAGAGTTAATATCCAAAGGCGGATTTCGTGAAGACCTTTATTATAGAATAAATGTTTTTCCTATCTATATCCCGGCATTGCGTGAAAGAATTAACGACATTCCCGTTTTGGTTGATTTTTTTATAGATAAGTTCAATAAACGTCTTGGAAAAAACATTAAAAGAATTACCGCAATGGCCATTGATACACTAATGGTATATCATTGGCCGGGAAATATACGTGAACTGGAAAATTGTATAGAAAGAGCATGCATACTAAGTAATGATAACGTAATTCGTACCACTAACTTACCGCCTACTTTACAAACGGCTGTAACAAGTGAAACAGGTCAAAACGGAACATTAGAAATAATATTGGGAAAACTGGAAAAACAAATTATAATGGATACCTTAATTACTTGCAAAGGAAATATGGCAAAAGCTGCTGATCAGCTAGGTATCACAGAACGTATGATGGGTATCCGTATCAAAAAATATGAAATTGATCCTAAACGATTTAAAACTAAGATAAGCAATGAAAAAGATTGAATTTGAATATTGTGATTATGAAAATCCAACGCATCTCGATGCTTTAGTTGGTTTATTGAATCATTATATGAAGGATCCGATGGGTGAATCTGAACCATTGGACAAAATAAAGCAATTACGCTTAATAGATGGATTAGCAAATCATCCCTCTTCCTTTGTTCTTTTTATACTTTATAATCAAGAGTTAGCAGGACTAGCAACCTGCTTCATAAATTTTTCTACTTTTAAAGTAAAACCCTACCTCAATTTACATGATATTGTTATATATAATCAATATAGAGGAAAAGGGTTGGGTAGAATGCTGTTAGAAGAACTTATCCAGATATCTGAGTCAAGAGATTATTGCAAAATGTCTCTTGAAGTACGCGAAGACAATAAAGTAGCCCAAAATCTTTATAGAAGCCTAAATTTTAAAGAATGTACTCCGAATATGTTTTTTTGGACAAAAACTATAGACAAATGAACGTTGCTATTCCAGTAGTTGATAAAGACAGGCATAAATATAATATTGCGAATGGGTTTAATTCGACAGGGTATCTATGTATTTATAGCACTGAAAATGAAAATTTCACTTGGATGGATGTTTCAGATTTAGCTGATAATATGGGAGAATTGCTACCTGCTTTAATTTCCAGGAAAGTGAATAATGTGATTACCCTCCATATTCACCCTATGGCTTTGCACGTTTTGGGAAATAAAGGGTTTCACATATACCGTTCAGAGGGATCAAATCTAATTGAGAATGTAGAACTATTTAATAAAGATCAATTGCCAATATATGATATTAAAACATCTTATGCAAATACAAAAATATGCGGAGGAGAGTGCTCTGTTTGTTCTACAGAATGTCAAGAAGAAAAAATTTAATAACTATAAAATATGTCAATAAAGAATGCCATGACGTTTATCGCCAATGTTGATTGTAACCATGCACTACGAATAGAATGTTACAAATGTAAAACGAAGTCAGAATTATTAAGCTGGCTACACACTCAAGGAATGTCTTTTACCCAAGAAGAGTTTGATGAAGCGGTAAATGTAATGCTTTTCAAATGTCAATCATATGAAGAAGCTGACAAAGTAAAACAAACGGAGGCATGGTTTACACTGTTTCATTAACCTCTGACATACGTTTTTCTACTAACATTTTAATTTCTTTCATTCCTGTTACCATATTCTGCAAATCTTCTGTGTCCGGAGTTCGGTAACCGAAATCATCCAACGAACAGATTCCTTCAAACTTACCCACTAAGATAGTGGTTACTTTCATCGAATTAGTTAACTCCTTATCAAATTGAAGTGCTTCATTGTAAAGAGCAATGGGCATGTGATGAGAAGCGGGCCAATCATAACGAGCCAACAAAGCGACAAAGTATTTTTCAAGTGAGATTGAAGCTATATTATAGAGCAGGTCATTATTAAAAAAATGTTTCTTATTATTAAGGCTATTCTCTAAAGTAGATAAATAGCTGTTTGCATATGTCAGAGAGTCATTAGCAAATAACCTCATTTCTTCATTTGGAATTATTGATGGTTGCATGTTATTTTTTCTTTACTATCATTTCTACTTATACAGATATCGCAATAAAGTTGATACAGTTCTTCCTTACTTAGATAACTCTTTGTTTCTATTGCTTTTTCTTTGATCCTTTTCAACAAAAGATCACATACGCCTTCGTCTATAGGTAAATTTGCTTTTTCTAAAAAATATTTAATAGTCGCTCTTCCACTATGTTTACCTATTATAAAGTCTTTTTCTGACGTTCCTATTCTCTCCGCTTCAATTAATTGATACGTTTTTCTATCTTTTTGCAAACATTGTGTATGTATACCTGATTCATGAGATAAAACAAGACTTCCTGTTATCGGCTTACTTTGAGAAAGAACACGTTTCGAAATAGTAGATACATAATTAGAAAGAGTAGAAAAAAGAATTGTTTTTAAACCACAATCAACTCTTTCACTTAGTTCCAAAGCCATTGCTACCTCTTCTAAAGCTGCATTACCGGCCCGTTCTCCTAATCCGTTGACTGTAACGCTCAAACATTCTGCTCCAGCTAAATATGCTGCGACTGTATTAGCTGTTGCCATACCTAAATCATTATGCGCATGAATTTCCAGTGGCATGCCCGGATAATCCAATTTTATTTCATCTATCAACTTAAAGCATGTAAGGGGATTTAAGATACCCACTGTATCAGCTATACGGATTCGTGAAGCTCCCAAAAATTGTGATAATCCAATAAATTCTTTGAGAAACGAATAATTAGCCCGGGAAGCATCCTGAGCTCCTATAGTTACATATTCAAAGAGAGATGATGCAAATTCAAACATTTCCTTTAAATGTTGTATTACCCAATTTTCATCCTTTTCCATTGCTTGTTGCAGGATCAATGAAACAGGAAATGACAGATGAACTCCATTAGTTCCACTTTTAGCAGCTAAGAGAATATCCTTTTTATTAGCCCGACACCATGCCAAGGTTTTGAAATTAAAACCCATCTGACAAATAGTACTGATTTCCTGCGCTTCTTTGATCCCCATAGCAGGAGTGCCAATTTCTAACTCAGGCACACCCATTTCATTCAGAAGAGAACAGACTTGCATTTTTTCTTCCAAAGAGAATACAACTCCGGGAGCTTGTTCGCCATCCCGAAGCGTTGTATCAATAAAATAGGGGTTTTTAGTGTCTGCCATTATTTAATCAGATATTAAATACTTATTACAGGGTTCATTATTTTCCAATGCCTCGAGAATTTCATCAATAACATCCTCACTATCAACGCCTCCATACCAATAATTATTAGGATGGATAACCATCACAGGCCCTTGCGTACACACATTCAGACAAGCGGTGGTAGATACCGCCACATCAAGTCCACGATCTGATGCTTCTTCACTAATGTATTGCAGTAATCCAGCTGCACCTTTTTTGTTGCAAGCTCCTTGAGCCTCGCCTCCTACACGATATGAATTACAAACTAAAATGTGATAAGTCGGCTTTTTCATTTTTTCCTTGATTTATTTTGTTTAAGATACTTTTTAAGCACATCCCTGAGCATTGCCTTTACATCCACTACCACATTTAAAGGCATCTGTTTTAGCTATACTCCGAATTGGTTTATTGCAATATATACCATCTAAGCCATCATCAATAAGCCCTGTCATTTCAATGACGTGTACATTACAAGAGTTCAGTATTGTTTTAGGATTTTCTCCCACCCCGGATACAAGCAATGCCCGGCAATCTTTTAATATACCAGCCATATCAACCCATCTTTGATCTCCTCCACCTTGTTCCGGCGTTTTCCGTTCTTCAACCAGCTGAAAACCTTTCTGAGTCTGTTTGAAAATAGAAAGAGTGGAAGCCTCACCCAGATGTTGATTGACCAATAACCCTTCATGAGTAGCCACAGCAACATATGGACGACTGTCCACATCAAATGCCGGACGGGAAGAATATTCTTTCAATAAAATATGTGTCTCTTTCAAATCCTGACCAAGCAAACCTGCCGCATCAGCCCTGCAACGAGCACAATGACTCATCAACTTAAGATGTTCTGCCGCTAATGTCCGGGTTTTAAAAATCATCTTTGTATCCGGTTTTGGGTAATCAGCAAAGTCAGTCTCAGCAGTTGGGATCAGCGGAATACAATTAATTACATCCGCACCTAACTCTGCACATTTTCGTGCCACCTCAGAAATATGATCTTCATTAATTCCCGGAATAATAATACTGTTAATCTTAACGGTAATTCCCTTTGCCTTTAATAGAGGTATGCAAATCAATTGCCTCTCAAGTAATATTTTCGCGCCTTCTAGCCCTCTGTATACATGTTTATTATAACGCACCCATTTATATATTTTACTACTGATAGCCGGATCAATAGCGTTCATTGTAATGGTGACGTGGCTAACACCAAGCTCAGCTATTTCATCAATGTAAGGTTCTAAATCCAGTCCATTGGTAGAAAGACAGAAAATCTTGTCAGGAAATTGCTCTTTAACACGGCGCATAGTTTCTATGGTTTCTTTCGGATTAGCGAAAGGATCACCAGGGCCAGCAACTCCAATTACAGATAAATTATCAATTCGTTCATCCAGAGCCTTGAGATAATCAACTGCTTGAAAAGGAGCAAGAACAGACGATGTAACACCTGGCCGACTTTCGTTTACACAATCATATTTACGATTGCAATAATTGCACTGTATGTTGCACTTTGGTGCGATGGGCAAATGCACTCTGGCATGCGTATGTTTTACACTTTCATCAAAACAAGGATGTGCATGTTTGTTTTCTGTCGTTTCCATATCTAAATATATTTATATCCTACAGGAGAGTTTTCTTGTTTAAATTCTATTAATGCATTCACTATACGGTCAAATAATTCCTGAGTTCCTCTATATCCTATGTGATGGATACGAGTAGCCCCAAAGCGATCGTGAATAGGGAAACCCAGTCTTACTAAAGGTATCTTGCGTTCACGGGATATATAATATCCTTTGCTATTCCCAATCAGAATATCTGGTTTTATGTCTTCTGCTTTTTCCCGCATCGTTTCAAAATCAGAGTCACTCAGTACAGTTATAGGAATTTCTGTATGTTCATAAATCTTTTCCATTTCAACTTTTAATAGCCCACTGTTTCCTCCGGATCCAACGAGTGAAGGTTCAATTCCAATCTCTTTTAAGAACCCGGCAATACTTAAAACAAGATCTTCTTCCCCAAAAATCATAGCTCGTTTGCCAAACACATATTTATGTGCATCTACATACGCATCAATTAAACGTCCTCTTTCTTTACGGTGCTTTTCAGGAACACTTTTATTACTAATCCGAGAAAGTATTTCAAAAAAACGGTCTGTAGATTTAATGCCAATGGGCATTCCTATTTGATAGTTCTTTACACCCAAATTACTATCCAACCATTCTCCGGCAGTTTGAACTCTACTTCTATCTTTGCTACGTATACCCCCTTTATTGAACACTACACCAAATTCAATGCTCGCCATAGCTCCTCCGGTACGAATAATATCGCTTACAGGAGTTCCACCCTGAGGAATTAGTTGATAATCTTTCCAATGTTCATTATCAAGTGTCTCCGAGTAATCAGGAAAAAGGATATAGCTTATTCCAAAATCATCCAGGAGCTCTTTCAAATAACGGATGTCCGCCGGAGAAACAAATCCTGGAAATATATTAATATAATCTCCCTTGACTTTATCAGAAGCTAAAGACCGGACCGCCGCAAGTAAGGTGTTGTGAAAACCATCAATGTGACTACCACAGTAGCTCGCTGTTGATGCGTGAATAAATGCAGGCAATGCTTTGTCTTTATTCGCCTCCTTATAATCTCTGATCAGTCCAGGTATATCCTCACCAATGGTCTCACTCAGACAAGTAGAAGCAATGCCAATTACCCGAGGATTATATTGTTTAATGATGTTATTAATTCCAGTGATAAAATTGCGGCTGCCACCATAAACCGTACTTGCTTCGCTAAAATTGGACGAAGCAATATCAACCGGTTCTTTATAGTGGCTGATCATATAACGCCGGATATACGTAGCACATCCTTGTGAGCCGTGGATAAGTGGTACACACCCTTCAATGCCTTTGAATGCCACTGCTGCTCCTAAGGGCGCACATAGCTTACAAGCATTACGGGTAGATACATATTGTTTTTCCATTTCTTCTCTGTTTATTTTGTGAATTGCCATACTGGGCTCATTGCAGTAGCATAAATTTCACGCGCAAAGTTCATCATTCCTTCATAGCCCGCTAATGGTTCTTTTCTTTCGTGATTATGATCACAAAATCCCAAACCAATTTTATGGGCAATAGGCCGTTCTTTTACCCCTCCTATAAAGATATCTGCATGCTTCTCTTTTACAAAATGAGAAAGCTCTACAGGATTAGAATCATCGACGATAATGGTACCTTCGTCACAGAGTTTTTTGATTAGCTCATAATCTTCTGTAGTTCCGGTTTGCGAACCAACAATCACTGTCTGAACACCTATTAATCGAAGAGCTTTTATTAATGAAATAGCTTTGAAAGCGCCTCCCACATAAATTGCAGCCTTCTTACCCTTCAGTCTTTCTTTATACCATTTAAGTTGTGGCATCAGCCGGGTAAATTCTTCACGGACCAGCTCTTTGGCTTTATTCATCATTTCTTCACTCTTAAAAAAGGATGCGACATCGTAAAGAGCATCGCTCATGTCTTCAATGCCAAAGTAGGAAACTCTCATACTTGGAATACCATACTCTTTTTTCATCATTTCAGCCAAATAATTCATAGATCCCGAACATTGAACAACGTTCAACGCTGCATTATGAGCATTACAGATATCTTCTACTCTACCGTCGCCTGTAATGGTAGCATTGACATGAACACCCATCTTCTTATAGTATTCTAGCAAAATCCAAAGTTCTCCTGCCAAGTTAAAGTCGCCAAGAATATTTATGCTATATTTGGGAGTCGGTTTATCAATGGTCCCCACTAACTGAAAAAGTGCTTCACAAGCTACTTTATAGCCATCTTTTTTTGAGCCTTGAAAACCAGGTGCCTGAACGGGGATCACAGGAATGCCTTTACGTATAGCCATTTGTTTACAGGCTGATTCCACATCATCTCCAATAACCCCGACTATACACGTCGTATAAACAAATGCAGCTTTAGGATGATGCAATTCGATCAGCTCGTCCAAAGCGGCATTTAACTTTTCTATTCCTCCAAATATTACATCTCTCTCTTGCAAATCAGTGGAAAAACTAAGTCTGTGTAATTCAGGGCCTGAAGAGAGTGATCCTCTTATATCCCAAGTATATGCGGCACACCCAATTGGTCCATGAATGAGATGCAAAGCATCGACTATAGGATAAAGCACTACTCTTGAACCACAAAACACACAAGCTCTTTGGCTGACAGAACCAGCTAAGCTTTCTTTATTGCATTCTATTGTTGCAGAGTCAGCTCCAGCAAGCGATACTTGCTTTTCCCTTTCTTTTAAGATATAATCCATGTTTGTTTTCTCCTTCATTATATATCTGATATTACTAAAATCGTGCCAAAGAGCTAAATTAAGGAACAGGAATACTTATGCATTCAGTTCCAAGTATTTACAAATACCGTATAACCCAAGGAATAAATATTTGGGTTACCCTGAAGTAGGGGGAGAGGATGAATACTACATTTATGTAGGATAGCGACCCTTTATTTTCAAAAAAGCTTCTGCATTCTGGAAAGCAAGAAGTATTCCAAAAGATGCAGAAGTATTTTGAATAAACAATGCTTGCTTGTTACATTTGAAACTCAAATTTTTCTTCCAGACAAGTACGATCCTGATAGTCCATGAATGCATTTAAAAACTGAATAACCAAGTTTGTTGCACCCACATAACCTGTTTTAGGAAAGAAATTATGTCCTGCACGGTCGGCAATAGGGAAACCATAACGAACAAACGGAGTATTCTCATCTCTAGCAATATATTTGCCATAGGTGTTACCTATTAGCAGATCTACCCCTTTTTGTTTAATCCATTGGTGAAGACGGAACATATCTGCTCGTTCACCACTCATAAATTTTGCTTCAGGGATATTTTTCAATATTTTAGATAAACGTTCATCGAAAGGTTTTCCAGGTGTTCCGCTTACAATATAGACTGGCCTCATGTCCAGACTTACTAAAAACTCTGTGAGCGGAATCAACGTATCAGGATCTCCCCATAATGCCACACGTTTGCCATAGAGATACTTAGCATTGTCTGCGATAAGATCTATTAAGCGACCACGTTCTTCTGTAATACTGTCAGGGATAGGAAGGTTAGCATGACGGCTAAGTGCTACTAGAAAGCGGTCTGTTGCTTTTAAGCCAATAGGAATATCAGTCACTTCAAACTTTACTTTACACTTATTCTCTAACTTTATGCAAGCATCTTCCGTGCAGTATTGGCCCAATCCTATTGTAAATTTACTATCTCCGGTAGCTCTGAGATCGGCAATTGTAGTTCCTCCGCTGGGGTACATCACATACTTACCGGTAAGAGGAGTATCAAGTACACCAGTCATATCGGGGAATAGAATCGTTCTTGCCTCCATCACCTGAGCAAGTCGCTTAATCTCACGCATATCGGAAGGTTCCATCCATCCGGCAACTAAATTGATTACATTTTTCTTTTTAGGTGTAGCAGTAGAAAAGAACTTTACCATAGCAGCGACCTGATTCGAATATCCGGTAATATGTGTCCCAACGTATGATGGAGTATTACAATAAATCACAAATTTTCCTTCGGGAACAAGTCCATCTTCATAAGCTTTGGAAATAATTTGATTTAAATCGTCTCCAATTGTTTCAGAAAGACAAGTTGTATGAACCGCTATAACTTCTGGTTTATACACGGTAAACATTGTCTCAATGGCTTGTAACAAATTGGCAGAACCTCCAAATACGGAAGAACCTTCCGAAAACGAACTGGTCGCAGCTACCACCGGCTCTTTAAAATGTCGGGTTAAAGTACTCCGGTGATAAGAACAACAGCCTTGTGAGCCGTGGCTATGAGGCAAACATCCATGAATACCCAATGCGGCATACATCGCTCCAATGGGTTGACAGGTCTTGGCAGGATTAATTGTCAAGGCTTTTCTGTCTATTTCTTTATCTGTAGTGTGTCGTAATAACATAATTTCTTTTTTTTACAGGTTAATAGCATATTCTGCTTCGACTAAATCCTCACTTTCCCAAGGAGCTTTCATTTCTTTCCAAATACTACAGCAAGCTATTTGCTCAATATCTTTGTAGAAGTTAATAGCTCCTTCAAAAGCAGCATATGGACCACCATAATCATAGTTATGCAATTGTTTCAGTGGAATACCCATTTTTTGAACACAGAACTTTTCTTTAATTCCAGCGCAGAAAATGTCAGGATGATACATCTCAATGAGCTTTTCCATTTCATAATGGCTTAAATCGTCGATAACGAGTGCGCCTTTCTTCATCTCTGACATCATACCCTCGTAACCGTTGAATTTCAAACCATCTTTTTCCAAAGCTTGTAGCTCTTCTTCTGTCTTACGAGGTCTGAAACGGGTAGCATCTTCAGTTACAGTAATTTCTTCTATATTACGGCTATCTGCATCAATCTGAATGGTTGGAATTACCCGACGCCCTTCATAATCGTCCCGATGACCAAATTCATATCCGGCAGAAATTGTTTTCATTCCTAATTCGTTGAATAATTCCTGATAATGATGAGCGCGTGAACCTCCCACAAAAAGCATGGCTAGTTTACCATTGGTTTTTTCCAATGCTTTTTCTTGAGCGACCTTTACTGCAACCATCTCTTCAGTAATGACCTTTTCAATGCGATCAATTAATTCCTGATCGCCAAAATATTTACCAACTTTACGAAGAGTTTTAGCTGTAGCTTCAGCACCAATAAAATTAGCTTTCATCCAAGGGATACCAAAAGAAGTTTCTAACATCTCAGCTACATAAGTAATTGATCTATGGCACATTACAAGGTTCAGATCAGCAGTATGTGCTGTTTCAAACTGCTTTTTTGTAGAGTTTCCAGACATGGTAGCAACCAATTGAATGCCACATTTGTCTAATAATGTTTCAATAGCAAAAGCATCACCTCCAATATTATACTCACCTAAGACGTTAATTCTGAATTTATATTTACCTTCAACAGAATCGTCTCTGCCAATAAGGTTCTTATATAATCCATTATTTGCAATGTGGTGGCCTGCCGACTGAGACACACCACGATATCCTTCACATGAGAAACCAAATATATTTACTTTACCTCCCAGTTCTTCCGTCATGTGGCGGGCTACACGATGGACATCATCACCAATCAAACCTACAGGACAAGTAGAGAATATAGCAATTGCTTTGGGATGAAACAGTTCGTATGCTTCGCGAATAGCTTGCTTCAGTTTTTCTTCACCACCAAACACAATATTGGAATCTTGTATATCCGTAGAAAAAGCGTATGGAATAAAGTTTTCCGGTGCTTGTTCATCCGGACGAGTTTGGTTACGACGAGTAAGCCATGAATAAAATCCACAACCAATAGGTCCGTGAGTGATATTGACAATATCTCTCGTTGGTCCAAGAACCACTCCTTTACACCCTGCATAAGTACATCCACGTTGAGTAATAATTCCCGGGATAGTACGAACGTTAGCTAGTATCTGAGGGATCTCATTAGGATCGTTATATACAATTGCTTTTGCTCTTTTTTTAGCTACCTTCTTAGGATAGGCTGATAATACCTCTTCTCTGAAATCCGAGAGGTTAATGTCTTTTTCTTTATCTTCTTTCATAATGGCATCTCCCTTTTAATCTAAAGTTTCCTCACCAGATTCTCCCGTGCGAACACGAACAGAATCAACAGTATCAATCACAAAAATCTTTCCATCGCCACTCTTCCCGGTTTGATTTGACTTGATGATAGTCTCCACAGCCAAGTCCTTTTTCTCATCAGCAACCACAAGAGTAATCATTCTTTTAGACTTTAGGCGAGGCATTTCCGAGATTAGTTCGAGATGTTCCGGATCTACATCGGCCGCTTTTTCCAAATCACCGTGCCCCTTGCCTCTTCCCAGTACAGGCATAGCAGTAAATGATGGTAATCCTGCTTCCGAAAGAGCGATCTTAGTCTCACTCATCTTGGCAATGCGTATCATTGCTAATATTAATTTCATAATTAATTGACTCGTTTGGTTTATACTTCTTTTCTGCCGCTGGAGATCGTGTAAGTCTCTTCTACCGGAGTGACAAAAATTTTACCGTCACCAAACTGCCCTTTTTCACCAGTACGGGCTGCTTCCATAATCGTTTCAATGACAAAGTCTTTGTCTTTTTCATCGATCACAATCATTAAAAGATCTTTGGGTAGTTCATCATAAGTGACATTCCCTACTTTCAAACCACGCTGCTTACCACGACCAAATACGGAAAGTTTTGTTATCGCTGGAAAACCTGCATCAAATAATGCTTTCATTACTACAGATGATTTTTCAGGGCGAACAATAGCTCTTAATAAGTACATATAAGTCTCCTCCTTTATTTATTAGTTCATAATACCAAAGCCTATCAATAATGCTTCCAATTCCGGCATAGAGAGTGGTGTGGGAATCACAAAATTTTTATTATCATTTATTTTCTTTGCCAAGGCACGGTATTCATCAGCTTGACCGTGTTCTGGTGCATGTTCAATGACGGTTTTACGATTGATCTCAGCATGCTGAACCATATTGTCACGAGGAACAAAATGAATCATTTGGGTACCTAGTTTCGAGGCAAATTCTTCAATCATGTTTGCTTCATTATCTACCTTACGAGAATTGCAAATAATGCCACCCAAACGAACGGTTCCTACCTTACCAAATTTAGCGATAGATTTGCAAATATTGTTTGCAGCGTACATAGCCATCATTTCTCCTGAGCAAACAATGTAAACTTCTTCGGCTTTACCATCACGGATAGGCATTGCGAAACCACCGCATACTACATCACCAAGTACATCATAGAACACATAGTCCAAATGTTTGTCGGCATCGTAAGCCCCGAGTTGCTCTAGCAAGTTAATGGAAGTAATAATACCACGACCGGCACAACCCACCCCTGGTTCAGGTCCTCCTGATTCTACACAGCTGGTTTCGTGAAATCCCGGTTTCATTACATCGTCGAGGTCAATGTCTTCACCTTCATCACGAAGAGTGTCGAGTACTGTTTTCTGAGCAAGACCATGTAACAACAAACGAGTAGAATCTGCTTTAGGGTCACAACCTACAACCATTACTTTTTTTCCCATCTCAGCCAAACCGGCTACCGTATTTTGCGTAGTGGTACTTTTGCCAATGCCGCCTTTTCCATAAATTGCAATCTTTCTCATAATCTTATTTACCTTTAATTAGTTCTTATAACTTATAAGACTATATGCAGAAAGCGTGCCAAAGAAAAATAGGACTATTAAAAGAGGAGAATAACAACAGGATTAATCAACTGTATACTAAGCAGATGTATGCTATGAAAAATAATTTATAATAGTTAGCAAACTATCAGAATCGAATCTGAAAAAGAGCTGTTATTGTTACTTATTTGTAGGAAAATTACAAAAATGTAGGATTACTATCCCAAGAAAAGTTCACTTAAAGCACTAATTTCGTGAAGAAATTGGGAAGAACTTTGGAATGCTCCTTCTCGGAATATTTCTTTAGGATGCCCTTGCGCTAGAATCTCACCATTTTGTATAGTTATAACAGACGAAGCCAAACTACAGACTTCATTTATATCATGACTTACAAGTATAGTGATGGTGTTTAGTAACCGATGGGCCTTACGAATTTCATGCTGTAAGGCAATCCGCATCTCAAAGTCGAGCGCAGATAAAGGTTCATCTAACAATAGAAGAGTGGGCTTTGCGGCTAAAGCTCTTGCTAAGGCAACTCTTTGTCTTTGCCCACCGGAAAGTTGGAGTGGTTTTTGATTTTTTAAAGTGGTTAAATCAAATAATGCCAATAGATTTTCTATGGCGGCGACATCTTTCTTCTTTTGTGCAAAACGTATGTTTTCTTCCACATTCATATTAGGAAAGAGGGCGTAATCCTGAAACATATATCCTACGTTTCGAAGCTGAGGAGAAAGATTTATTTTCTTGTCGGAATCGAACCAAATAGTATCATTATACACAATCCGTCCCCTCGTAGGAGTAGTAAGCCCTGCTAAGATCCGTAATAAGGTAGTCTTTCCTGAACCGGAATGTCCAAAAAGGCATAGCAATTCCCTATCTTCTATCTCTAAGCAGACCTTGAGTATCTTTTTTCCTTCCGAAGTTAACATCGGGCGTTCTATATCAATTTTTAACATAACTTCTTTAAAGTATTCTTTTGTTACCGTTTATACTATATATTACTGTCAATATAAGTAGCGAAATGATGAATAATATTAAGGAATATTTATTTGCCGTATCATAATTAAGCGATTGCACTTCGTCATAAATTGCTATAGAAGCCATTCGTGTTTCACCCGGCATATTCCCTCCAACCATAATTACGACTCCAAACTCCCCAATACAATGAGCAAATGTCATGGCAACTGCTGTGATAATGGAAGGTTTTATATTGGGAATTAATACTCTTACAAATGTGATAAAAAAGGATTTACCCAAGGTATAAGATGCTTCTCTGTAACTACGTGGGATACTCGCAAAGCCATTTTGTATAGGTTGCACCATAAAAGGTAAGCTAAAGAGCACACTGGCCAATAATACCCCTTCAAAACTAAAAGCTAACCGTAGGTTTAATGTATGTTCTAAGAAATGACCAATGGCATTTTGAGGACTATAAGCCACCAACATATAAAATCCCAGAACCGTAGGAGGCAAAACAAGTGGCATACTGATCAACGCCTCTACTAAGGCTTTTAGTCTAAAGTTTTTATAGGCTAGTAAATAACCGAGGGGCAGCCCAATAAAGAGTAGTATAATGGTGGTTATTCCAGCCAGTTTCCCTGTGAGTAGAAGAGTCTCGATAAAGTCATCATTCATATTTTGTTTCTTCAATTAAATGAGTTAATTAGGTATGCACCTATAATTGAATACAGTGCATACCTAATTGAAAAGATATCCTGAAACATTCTTTTAATAAGGCACAGAGTAGCCATATTTTTCCCAAAGAGCTTTGGTTCTTGGAGAAAGAATATATTTCATAAATTTACTTGCTTCCGTATTTCTCACTGTCGTTTTAATGAGAATGCAAGCTTGCTCCACGGGTGTGTATAGTTTTTTATCTATAATATAATATTTCCCCTTTTCTTTCATCTCCGGAGCTAAAGCAAGCGACAAGGCTACAAATCCTATTTCCGCATTACCGGTAAAAGCAAACTGAGCAGCCTGAGAGATATTATCGCCAATTACAATCTTTGATTTCAGTGATTCATAAAGGCCAATCTTTTTAAGTAATTCGAACGAACGTTCTCCATAAGGAGCAGTCTCCGGTTTGGCTATGGCTATTTTTCTGACAGCCGGATCTTTTAGAATGGAAAGTCCTTTTGTTACATCTAAAGAAGTACTGTATATTGCCAGTTTTCCATAGGCATAAGTTGTCATATTACCCCATGTTACCCCTTTTGCTTTTAGTTTCAATGGGAATTCATTGTCCGCAGCCATAAAAAAATCGAAAGAAGCTCCGTTTAGGATTTGCTGAACCAATGTACCCGAACTGCCGAAAGTGATATTGATTTTAGTTTTTGGGTGTTCTTTTTCATACTGTGTTTTGATTTCTTCCAATACATAACGAAGGTTTGCCGCTGCAGCAACATTTACTTTTTGAGCCTGTGCAAGGATACATACTAGTATGAATGTCACAGATATAATCATTCTTTTCATATCGTTCGATTTTTACAATTATTTATCAGTAAATATAGATTTAAGATAAGAAGGAGAGACTGTCAACATTACAAATCCCCATTGTGGAAAACGAGTTTTACTATCTGCAGTCATGCCTTTTGCTATGCGCGTATTATCATCGGCAAAGTAGGTACTCCAGCCTGCTTGCACGGTTGTCCATTCATTTAGTTTATAATTCAGACTGAGATCTAATTCCGATCCAAGTGATTTGCCAATATTATTTTCCCCATCTTTCAAGTCTTTACTGGAATTGAAAAGGTGAAATGCCCCTTCAAGACTAAGTTTTTTATTTACTTTCGCATTTACACTGCCATAATAATCAAGTAATCCTTCCGTAAGAGGAGTTACCCAATATTCCATTGAACCATTAAAGCTGTGATTAGTACCATATAGTTTTTTAAAGTTGGTTTGTTTGCCATCCGTTTTATTATCATCTCCCGATAAATAATCTGTTCCTACACTTGCCGAAAAGACCGGTGATATTTTATAATTTAACTTCACAGCAGCCATACTACCGCTCATATCTTCACCAATTTGGCTCTTCCCTGCTTGAAAATAAGCTGTTCCTAAAGCAGAGAATGGACAAGCATCACTACTATATTTCAAGTTACCGCCAAATGTATATCCATGATTCATGTTGATCTTTTTGCCATATGTCGTTGCATCAGTAGTAGGTTGAATACCTTCATCCACAGCAATAGCCGATAAAGTAAGCCCCTTTGCAAGTCCTTTTGATAACCACAAGAAACCCATATAGCGATACTTAGAAGCAGAATAGACTGTCTCGGAAGAGATAGCGGAGGAATTATTATAAGCAAAACCTAAATGTCCTTGGAAATCATTCACATTGTACTTAAATAATGCCAGATCATGAGAATTACCAGTATTGCTCCAATTGGAAGCCGAAAACAAACGATTGTCATCATACGCCAATACTTGGCGGCCTACTTTAAGTGTACCTCCTGGCATTAACAACAATTCTGCCCATGCTTCAAAAACTCCTAGCGTTGCAGTTTCACTGTTGACGCTGGTTTTACCAAAAGAACGGGTGTCTTGAATTGTTAACTGTGTTTTTAATACTGCGGAATTAAAAGTCGCGCCCAATCGTGTCCGCTGAAAGGCGAAAATACCCGGATCATTACTATCAGACAGTGGAGCACCAAAGCCATCTCTATACTCTGCACGGGGCCTGAATTCGCCATCAATTGTTACTGTTTGTGCACTCATTCCACATGCACAAGCAGTAGCAACCATTGTTACCCAAAAACACTTTTTACCTAATACTTTCATAATACTTACATTTAATTTATTATTCGTTATCAAATACCGAGAATAACGCATTTATCAAAAAAAGCGATATACATAAAAAAAATATCGCTTTCTTAAAAAAAACAGCTTTCCAGTTCGCTGTTCGTTTGCTCCAAAAACTTAATTATTTCAATTTCACGTAAAGCATAAGTTTGAATAATTTTCATTCCATATGGACTTACACTGCAACCTCCTCCGTCTTTTCCTCCTTTTTGTCTGATAACCACAGGAATTGGTGAAAGGCGATTGACTTTATCCATGAGATGCCAAGCGTGTTGATAAGACATTTTCAGATTCTTTGCCGCTGCATTGATAGAACCATCTATAAGTATTTGTCTTAACAGACGATATTGGTTTTGGCCGATAAAGATTTCGTTATCCCGATAAATGGTTACGGTGGCGTTCATTGTAAAATTTGAACGATCCATGTGGATAAAGCTTAAATACCAATCATTACCTCGGTAGATTTAAAGATGGCATATGCCTCATCTCCGACCTTAATATTAAGTTCTTCAACACTATCTACGGTAATTACTGAAACAATAGTATTACCTCCGCCAATGTCTAATTTTACTTTTGCAGTAACGATGCCTGGAACAACTTCTATAACTTTACCTTTAATGGTATTTCGTGCGCTTAGTATCATACTTTTCTTTGTTTTAGCAATTATTAAAAATACTTTCTTATTGAAAAGAAAACAAAAGGTGTGCCAGTAATTATAACTTATTATTTATGAGGTTATTAGATTTAATAATAGCTTTCTGCATTTTATTATTAGCTACATTAATGTAATACTTATGGAAGGTAGTTTACTTAATAGTGGGATTTTAAAGTTCCGTGATAAGCAAAAAAAAATCCTGCAATTCCCAATTAAAGGAACTACAAGATCTTTATAATTATAGTTTAAATGCTAATTACAAACCAAATTCAGCTTTAATCTTATCAACGTAATCCAGCTTTTCCCAAGTAAATAATTCTACTTCTATAGTCTTATCAGCTAAATAACGTGAGTGGAACTTCTTTGTTACCACTTCTGGAGTGCGTCCCATATGTCCGTAAGCAGCAGTTTCAGAATAAATAGGATTACGAAGTTTCAATCGTTCTTCAATAGCTTTAGGACGAAGATCAAATAATTTATCAATCTTTTTAGCAATCTCTCCATCACTAATCTTCACATTGCTGCGTCCGTAAGTATCAACATAAATATTTATTGGACGAGCTACACCAATAGCATAAGAGACCTGAACCAAAATTTCACTAGCAACTCCTGCAGCTACAAGGTTCTTAGCAATGTGACGTGCCGCGTAAGCAGCACTACGGTCTACTTTACTAGGATCTTTACCCGAAAATGCACCACCACCATGAGCACCTTTTCCACCATAGGTATCTACAATGATTTTACGGCCTGTTAATCCTGTATCTCCGTGAGGTCCACCAATAACAAATTTTCCTGTAGGATTTACATGATAAGTAATTGCATCGTCGAACAAGGCAGTGATTTCTTTATTATTAATAGATGCGATAACACGTGGTATCAAAATCTCAATTACATCCTTACGGATCTTTGCAAGCATTTCTTCGTCAGCTTTTAACTGAGCTTCTACAGAATGATTCGCAGGTTCCACAAAGTCGTCGTGCTGAGTAGACACAACAATTGTATCAATACGCACCGGTTTTCCGTTGTCATCATATTCAATGGTAACCTGGCTTTTAGCATCAGGACGAAGATAAGTCATATCTTTGCCTTCCCTTCTAACTTCAGCCAGTACAAGTAGGATTCTATGCGCAAGGTCAAGAGACAAAGGCATATAGTTTTCTGTTTCATCAGTAGCATAGCCAAACATCATTCCCTGGTCGCCCGCACCCTGGTTCATTGGGTCTTCGCGCTCTACTCCACGGTTAATATCGGCAGATTGTTCATGAATGGCAGAAAATACACCGCATGAGTTTCCTTCGAACATATACTCTCCTTTAGTGTAACCAATCTTATTGATTACTCTACGAGCAATTTCTTGTAAATCTACATACGCTTCAGATTTCACTTCCCCCGCAAGTACTACTTGTCCGGTAGTAACGAGAGTTTCGCAAGCTACTTTAGAACTCGGATCATAAGCCAGAAGTTCGTCAAGCACAGCATCCGATATTTGATCGGCTACTTTGTCGGGGTGTCCTTCAGACACCGATTCGGACGTGAATAAATATCCCATGGATAAATAAAGTTTTAAGTTGACGGTCTGTTGCCTCCGTCGGTTTATACTAAATTAATGTCCTCAAATGGATTTTGATTTGGAAGATTGAAATGCATATAAGAATTTATTATTTAGCATTTTTTACTGTGGTTGCAAGCTGCCCAAATCTTTCCACATTTTAAGAATACTGCAAATATAAAGGTAATTCTCTTATCTTTGTTCTTTTAGAGGAATATATTTAAATGAATTTAATACTCAAATAGATAAATCATCATAAATTGTTTGAATTGTTTTTCCTGTTTCAGGATTAATAAGCTCAGGAGCTATTTGGTAAAGGGGCTTTATTACAAAGAGACGTTCCGCCATTAAAGGATGGGGAATATTTAACTTTTCAGAATGCAGAATAAGATCATCATAGAGAAGAATATCAATATCAATTAGCCTGTCGTTATAAATGCCATTAACCGATTTCTTATTCCGACCAATTTCTTTCTCTATACGCTGTGTTTCTTCCAACAGTTGAAAAGGAGAAAGTTCGCTTTCCACGCAGATGGCAGCGTTAAGAAAAGAATTAACCGATTCAAATCCCCAAGGTTCAGAAACGCAAAAAGCAGATAGGGAAATAACTTTTCCTATCTGCTCTTCTATTTTATCTATAGCTAAGTGCAGGTTTTTTTCTTTATTACCTAGGTTGCTTCCTAATCCTAAATAAACCACTGCCATTCTTTCGCTTTATTAGTCCAGAATCAACATCGCATCTCCATAAGTACCAAAACGGTATCCCTCTTTCAATGCAACCTGATAGGCTTCCATTACAAAATCATATCCACCAAACGCAGCTACAATCATTAGCAAAGTAGAAAGAGGCATATGAAAATTCGAAATCATTGAATTGGCCACAGTAAATTCATAAGGCGGAAAAATAAACTTATTAGTCCATCCTGCATAAGCTTTTAAGTGCCCATCAGTGCTCACCGTACTTTCAATAGCTCTCATAACAGTAGTACCTACGGCACAAATATTTCTGTTTAAATCTTTCGCTTGATTAACAAAATTAACCGTCTCTTCTGTTACAAACATCTGTTCTGAGTCCATTTTATGTTTGGTGAGATCTTCCACATCAATATCGCGGAAGTTACCCAAGCCAGCATGCATTGTGATGAAAGCAAAGTCAATCCCTTTAATCTCCATGCGTTTCATTAATTCACGGCTAAAATGAAGACTAGCTGTTGGTGCTGTAACCGCTCCTTCGTTTTTGGCGAAAATAGATTGGAATCTTTCGGCATCTTCTGGTTCTACCGGACGAGTCAGAATTGCATGAGGAAGGGGAGTTTCGCCAAGAGCATAAAGTGCTTTTTTAAATTCATCATGAGGACCGTCATACAAAAAGCGAAGCGTACGTCCTCGTGAAGTTGTATTATCTATTACTTCAGCCACCATTGAATCATCATCTCCGAAATACAGTTTATTACCAATCCTGATTTTACGGGCTGGATCCACTAATACATCCCATAAACGAAGTTCTTCATTTAGTTCGCGTAATAAAAAGACTTCAATGCGAGCGCCTGTTTTTTCTTTATTCCCATAAAGACGGGCAGGAAATACTTTAGTATCATTGAAAATAAAAACATCCTTATCATCAAAATAATCTAAGATATTCTTAAACTCTTTATGCTCAATCTCACCGGTCTTCTTATGAAGAACCATCAAGCGAGATTCATCTCTGTATTTAGTGGGGTACAAAGCAATTTTATCCTCAGGTAACTTAAATTTAAATTGTGATAGTTTCATATTTACTCTTTATACATTAATTATCTTCATATCTTGTTTATCAAGCCATTCCACAAAATCTTCTATTTCCATGCAACGGTCCAACGTAATATCTCCCACACGAGTGCGAATTAGTCCTGTAAGATGGGCTCCACTATTCAGAGCTTCTCCAATATCTCTGGCTAAAGCACGAATATAAGTGCCTTTACTGCACACCACCCGTATTTTTATATCCGGAAGGTTGCACTCTAGCAATTCAATTTCATCAATAACCAAAGTTTTAGGCTTTAATTCTACCTCTCTCCCAGCTCTTGCTAATTCATATGCTCTTTCACCATCCACCTTGCAAGCCGAGAATGCAGGCAGAATCTGTTCTATACTTCCAACAAATTTATTCAATACCTCCTCTACTAGTTCATGGGTGATATGAGCTGTGGGAAAAGTAGCATCAACAGTTCCTTCCAAATCAAAGGAAGGAGTTGTTGCCCCCAGTTTGATGGAAGCAATATATTCTTTTGTTTGATACTGAAATTCTTCAATTCGCTTAGTTGCTTTTCCTGTACATATAATCATTACACCTGTAGCCAGCGGATCAAGCGTTCCAGCATGTCCTACTTTCAATTTTTTTATTCTCAGTTTTCTCAGTAAAGGATATTTTACCTTCGCCACGAGATTAAAAGATGTCCACGTCAGCGGTTTGTTGAAGTACAATACTTCTCCTTCAATAAAGTTCATTAAACAACTTCTAAATTATGACCTAATAATATCATTACTAAGATAATGCCTCCCACAATAATTCTATAATATCCAAAAGCTTTAAAGCCATACTTGGTTACAAAGCTAATAAAGAATTTAATAGCAAGCAACGCTACGATGAATGCCACCACATTTCCTATAATAAGCGCTCCTACATTTTGGCTTAGAATCTCTATTCCGTTGGGTTCCATAAAAAGCTTATACAGTTTATAAGCTGTAGCAGCAAACATTGTGGGTACAGCAAGAAAAAAAGAAAATTCAGCAGCAGTCTTACGTGACATTCTTTGTGCCATACCACCTACAATGGTAGCCATTGAACGAGATACACCCGGTATCATGGCTATACATTGAAACAGACCGATATTTAATGCTTTTTTTTCAGTCAAACCAGTGCTTTCATCTACTTTGTTGAATATTTTATCAACAAAAAGCATAAAGATTCCACCAATAACGAGCATTGAAGCAACCACTGTTACACTTTCCAACATTTCATCAATCTTATTACTAAATAAAAAGCCAAATATAGCTGCAGGAACGAAAGCAATTAAAAGTTTCCAATAAAAGTCAAACTTATAGAGGAACCTTTTGAAGTAAACAACAACTCTACTCGGAAAAGGTTTTCCACTTACAGCTTGATTATCAAGTATTTTACACTTATTCAATTTAAAAAAACGTTTCCAATAAAGAACAACTACTGAAAGTATCGCTCCAAACTGGATAATAACTGTAAATGCTTTTACAAAATCAGTACTTTGAATCCCCAGCATATTTTGTACTATAATCATATGTCCAGTGGAAGAAACAGGAAGAAACTCCGTCAGTCCTTCTACTATAGCAATAAGAATAGTTTGTAATGTCGTCAAATCTCCCATTTTTTATTTTTCAGCTTTGGGTTTACGTACAACACCATAGATCATAAAAATAAATCCAAAGAAACAAACAACAGGGGCCACCTTTATTCTACGTACACTAAAAATATCCGGCTGAAAAACCGTTGCTGATGTAACAGAGCCGGTCATTAATATAAAGCCCAATATCACAACCAACATTCCCACTGCCAGCAAGATAAAATTCGTCTTGTCAAAAGCAAACTTTTTTTTGTCCATATTCTTAATCTTTTATTAATTCTATTTATTTGTTTAGATATAGTAGAGTGAGCTTGCTTTCATTCTCAGATACTTATTGATTGAAAGATAAGCACATAAAAACGTAATAAGGATTCCAAAGAGTAATACTGATGCAGCAACAATGAGCATTACGTTGGGGGTTATGATGGAAATGAGTTCAGGTTCGTAATTTACTAATGAGTAAGCTCCTCCCATTAATACAGCATCTGCTGCGATCGCTGCAATTACTCCAATCCAAATATTCCGTAAAAGGAAAGGCTTTCTAATAAATCCCCAACTAGCACCTACTAATTTCATCGTATGAATTAAAAATCTTTTAGAATAGATTGCTAAGCGAATCGTGTTATTTATTAATACAAAAGAGATACATGTAAGTAAGCCTGCAAGACATAACAGTACCAAACTGATATTACGGATATTCTTATTTACAGAGTCAATCAAATCTTTCTGATAAAGTACTTCCTGAATATTACTATTTTTCTTTATTTTTTTTTCGATTTTAGCTATACTATCTGAATTTGCATAATTGGAATTAAGTTTTACTTCGATTGAAGCCGTGAAAGGATTATACCCTAAAAACTCTTCCGGATCAGTGCCCATGGCCTCACTTTGTTCTTGAAGTGCTTGCCGTTTGGAAATATAGGTGGAACCTTTGACAAAAGGTTCTGCATTGAGCTGCTTTTGAAATTCCAATATATTAGGCTCTGACATATCATCGCTGACAAGGATTGAAAAATTAATATTCTCGCGAACATATTTCGAAAGATTATTGGCAGAAAGCACAAAAAAAACGATTAACCCAAGTAATAACAATACAAGCATAGTACTGATACTAGAGGTTATACTTTGTATATCAAAGTAAGGAACGACATTATTTTTATGTTTACTTTTCATTATTTTCTTTTCTGAATACATAAATCATAGAACTACTTTTCTCTTTATTGTTCAAAGTGTGCATCCACGCCGCCGCGCCAACATACATCCCTTTTAGAAAACTAAGCGCACTCTTTTTATTTTTCTCACTCATTATAGAGACATAGAAAGCATCGAAAGGCATCGGGTAATGATTGGTTAACTTAAAATGGTGCTTAGAACCAAACTGTTGCATGGTATCGGGCGTAAAATGCCATAAATGACGAGGCACATCATAAGCTGCCCAAAATTCCTTGTATTTTTGTGCATCATAGGAAGCGCAATTAGGTACTGCAATGACTAAAATACCTTTGCCGGCAAGCAATTCGTAAAGTCTTTCCCAAGTTTCATTGAGATGCTCCAAATGTTCCATCACGTGCCAGAGAGTAATCACATTAAACGAGCCGACAGGAAATTCCGCCAAAGCAGACTCCTCTTTTACATCCAGTTTAAAATGATCTTTGGCAAACGTCCGGGCTTGTGCATTCTTCTCTATAGCCTCTACCGTCCAACCTTTCCGTTGCATGGTATTTGCAAAATATCCGGTACCGGTGCCAATATCCAATATCCTTCCCGAAGATTTGCCGGTAATGTTAGCAATCAATCGAGCTTTTTTATTGAGCATGCGCATACGTACCACATGATAAAGTTCATTCATCAACCCTTTTTTGGTGTCACTATGTGAAATATAATCTGGAGTTTCGTAATATCTACCTATTTCTTCTTCCACAGGGAATCCCTGCGTAAACTGAAAGTGGCAATCTTCACACTGAAGCAGGTCGAACTGTTCGCCGGAAGCATAGAAATCAGTACATGTCCTCTTTTCATTAAAGTGAGATCCACCGCAAAGAGGACAAGTATTTATTGTGAGTTTATTCATTTGTTTTTTACCATCTTTAATAACCAAGCTTCCGCAAGGCTACACCGATCCCTAATTTGGTGCAAATAAACAAATAAAAAGCGATGTATAAGCTACTCTTTAAGGACTTTTAATATAATAGATTAAAGTTTCTCATACAAAAGAAACACTGTAAGTTTTAAATATAATTCGGACACTTTCATCTCTCACCTCTCATTCTTTCCATATAAACAGTTGAAAATAAGCACTTATTTAGGCTGTAAGGGCAGTTTACCTCTCACCTCGTCTCTCACCTTTTTGGGGGCATCTCTCACAGTGTGCCTTGTCCTTTGATGCTTTAAAAGCCACACTTACAATGCAAATTGGAACTTCTATTGAATTTTGAATGTAAATAAAAATAATCCAAGAACATTGTTCCCCCATTATCCATGTTTTAAATAAATTCACCGGTTCCTAAGGAATAAAAGTCATTTTTGCTTTTTCTTATTTTCAATCCGATATTAAATGTCAGTAGGATATTGTAGAAAAGAATGAAATGTTCTGTACAAAACAAACATATATTCTGTACAAAAGAATAGATTATTTTGTACAGCAAGAGTGTTATTTATAAGGACGGTTATTGCTTCTTTTTTACTCTGAATAGATTCTTTTGAGTAGAAATCTATTTAAAGTAGGTGCCATGTCTGTAAACAGGTGAAAAAAGACAAGAAAGGAACCTCTAAAGTAAGCGTCTCCGCGATACCATCTTGTCCGGGATGATTTAGCTTTTTATCTTTGTCTTCCAAAAAGAGAAAAGATGAAAGCATCCGAACTATACACAAAAACAATAGAGGGTTACAAGCAGGAAAATAGTGTCAGCCT
>JAATGU010000067.1 GCA_015654535.1 Bacteroidales bacterium | reverse complement strand
TTTTTTATTTTTCTTGATTGTGCCTGACATCAAATATATACGCAACTGCGTAATTATTCCATAGCATATATTCCCTAAACAGGGAATATGTGCATTTCCCAAAATTACATAGTCCATTTTAATAAAACTATATGTCTGTTTAGCTATTTATTAACCCGTTTTGCTGCTATCCGTTCATAAATTGTTAATTTAGAACGTATTCAGTTTTTTGAAGATTAGTTTTTGGCACTACAGATTTTTTGCGGATGAACGGGGCATATTTATATTTCAGGGCATCATATATCTGCTTTACCTTCTCTTTCGATTCGGAGCATCTCCTAATACTGATCTATTGTTCTCTGACATTTTGAACCGTAGTTGTTACGCATTTCTGAGTGTTCATAACTCGTACTATCTCACGCCATTTAGATTTAATGTTTTTTTGTTGTAATTGATAGCGAACTGTATTTACAATCCAGTATGCCAACAATCCCAAACGTAAATGAGCTTGTGTGGCCTCATCTGATTTATGAAAAACAGGATGTAAATCTAAATCAGTTTTTAGTGTTCTGAAGCTGCTTTCAATGTTTCGTATGCAATTATAAACTGTCCAGATTAAGGTTTCTTCATCCGTTTTTATGGAGGTTCTCAAAAAATAGACCACACATTCTGCCTGTTTTTGTGCATCTAATCCGGTTATTTTCTCCCATCTTTTTCGTATAAAGATTATAAGGACAACGCTGATGTCAAACTTACCAAAGTCTCAGATGTAGAGTTTCTTCGTCATTTTTGTATGCATATATTGCCATACCGCTTCGTAAAGATACGGTATTACGGCATGCAACAACGCATGGTGAGATTGACAGGCTTCGATCCCTGCAAATGTCCGTTCTGCAAAACCGGAACTATGCGAACGGTTGAAGAACTGCCCAAGATACGTTCGCCAATCAATGTGCTTTACCCTAATTACATAATGATACATTGCTGATAAACAACCTTCTGACCCACTCGTAAAGGTGGGTTGGGCTTCGTGTTGCCTAAAGGGAGCAAAATCATGTAATACTGAACTCTTTCAGCTACTTTGTCAGCCATTAAATCAATTTTGAAGCAGAGATTAACCTCCATTCTGCGATAGAAACGTCTTTCTTCCACCAACATGCCGACTCGGAAACTCCAAAAAACACCTCAAGAAACACATAGCTACAACCACTTTTCTTAACGCTCGTTACCCACCGGCAGTGTAGGGTTGTAGTGCAACATGGACTTCATGTTGGGTCTCGTCCTCGACCACATGAAGCCCTATGTATTGACAGCTGGCCGTTCGGTCGTTTTTCATTATATTTTGTTTTATTGTAGTTGTCGTAATATAAACTGCGGTTATTAGTAAATTGTATGAGCAGTAGCTGTTTGTATGACACATTCTTTTCAAGCCGATAAGAAATACGGGCAGGTTATAAACCTTCAAATTAACACTTCCTCCTCTATTGTTTATACGAAATATTACCACACGCTTTTTCTTCAATTCAGTATATTTTTCAATTTTTCAATCAAAATTTTCTTTCTTTCTTCAATAAAACTTTCAAAGTTATCCAACGAATAATCAATGTTAGGAATTAAATGACTTTCTAAAAATCTATCTCTATCCTTATCTTTTGTTTGCTTATTAATCCAATCTTTTAGTGACAAGTCATTTTTTGACATATTCTCATTAGCGTCAAGCATTTGAAGATTTAAAATAGAATTATAAACTTTCCAACCATAATTGTCTTTATCTTTTTGTTCCAAATCGTCATAACTCGCAGCAGGGTACAAATGGTCTTTATGAAAATTATTGTTTTTATAGTCCAAATCGGGATATAATATTGCCAAAATTGGGAAACTATATCTATCATCTTTTTGTGTCGTTAGCAACTCTTGAATAAAGTCATCCCCAACATCAGTAATTTTCTTTATCTCTGTGTTTATTTCTTTTGCTGGAAAATTATTTATTGATTGTATAAAATTATTTTCAATATCACTTGTGAATGCCTTCCTTGACTGCATTAATACTGCATCTACACTTGCTCCAAAAGTTTTTCTCAATAAAATAGAAAATAACCATTTTTTTATCGCATTTCTATCTTCTTGATAACATATTTTTGTTGAGAAATCAGTATATATATTGTTGTGATATAAGTAGTATAATATTGGTAAAGTTGCGTTATAAGAAGTTAATGTATAATCTGCTAGTCCAAATGCTTTCAGTAAATCAAAAAGATTTATTATGGCTTTCATAATATCTATCCATTTTTGTTCAACTTTGTTCATAAATCCACTGTTAAAACTTATTATTTCAGAGCGGACGTTTTTGTGATATAAGTACAAGAAAGATTTCAAAACATAATCATTAGTTATATTGAACCCTTTACTTCGAATATTATTCTCTAAATTTTCAAAATCTGTCCTTATATTTTTCTCTTTCCAATTCGCAATAGCCATTGACCACAAAATTGCAGAATTACTTAAAGGTGTTCCGCCTGAATTTATTCTAACAAAAATATTAACTGCTTTGTCGGGGATTTGCTCATCTTCCTCGTAATAATTGATATTTAAGTTAGTATGTACAACTTTATCCAACTGCTTGAGTATTTTTTTTGACTCTCTGTCAAGTTCATTTCCCTCTGAGAAATCATCTAAATCATATTTATCATCTTGGTGTAATGATAAAATTCTACCAACTCTAAACCATTTACAATTTTCCTTATCAACAAATAAATCCTTTTCTTGTGATTCACCTTTGTTGATAAAAGAGAACAGATATTCTCTATCACTTTCTTCTTCTGAATAGGTTCTGCTAATATTCAGATATAAGTGTCTTGTTGGAAAACTACATTCGCTGTAATCCCGTGAACGTCTATATTCCTTATAAGCATAACTACCGCATAATCCAATATATAAGGCTGTTAATCTTTGTTGTCCGTCAAGAATTGCGTGAAAATCATTTATGTTTTCAGTAGATTTTAATTCATTATGTGTTTTATGATATTGAACAAATTGTTCAAGAAATTTATAAAAACGGAAATCAGTTTTCGTTTCTCCCTTTACTTTCCAAAAAAGCATAGAACTAATAGGATATCCTTTCATCAAGGAGTCGAAAAGTTTTTCAATTTGGTCTGACGACCATACAAATTCTCTTTGAAAAGCTGGTAGTAGATATTCATTTTTACGAATTCTATCAATAGCTTGATGGATTGTTATTGGTGATTGAAATCCTGCCATATTATTTTATTTTATTGTGTCGTAGTTTTTTTTCGGTTTGCTGCTAACGACCGAGGCACCAAGTAGGCAAGGGGAATTTCACCCCAAACCGCTCACAGAACCGTGCTTGATAGTCTCCCATCACACGGCTCTTCTAGTATTGTAGTACCTTTTACAGACAGTGGTGAAAGCTACATAAAAATCTAAAATTAGCTCTTCTAGTATTGTAGTATCTTTTACAGCTCATCCTCTTGCAAGTTGGCAAATTGGACTTACATACTAACTAACCTCTTCGCTCCATTCTCATTACAAAAACTTCATCACTACTACAAGTTAGTCTGCCCCTACATGGTTCATCGGTTTACCGCTTCTGTGGTGAACCCTTTCACCTGATTCCCTTTTAATCACTAACTTTGAAATAGAATCAGTGAACCAATGCATCGGCAAATTTAAAAATAAAAATAAGATAAACAATATTGAGAGGAGATTATTTTCTTTTTAATGCCTGTTTTTACCCTTTGGCAAGAGTAAAGATAAACTCTAACCCACCTCCCTGATTATTCTTTGCAGAAATATTTCCACCATGAATAATTACGGCGTTTTTAACGATAGCAAGTCCCAGCCCTGTACCGCCAATTTTGCGGGAACGTCCTTTGTCCACACGGTAAAAGCGTTCAAAAAGGCGATTTAAATGCTCTGGCGCTACTCCTACACCAGTATCGGAAAAGCTAAAATAGTAGTACAATTCGTCTTCCCGGAAACACCTTATATTGATAGAGATATCGGTCCCTCCATAAGCTATGGCATTGTCCATCAGATTACGAAAGATTGAGTAGAGTAGGGAGGCATTTCCTCGTATGGGGAGTTCTTTATTTAATAAATTAAGAACTGTTATATTTTTATTTTCCAACTCAAGTGATACTTCATTAATAATGCCCGAAATCAAAGAGTGAAGCTCAACTGGTTCCATATCAATCATATTGTTTGCCTCGTCCATTCGGGTCAAAACAGAAATGTCTCTTAAAAGTCGAGTTAACCGGTTGCTTTGAGCATAACAGCGTTCTATGAATGTTCTTAATTTCTCCTTGGGCAAATCCTCGTTACATACAATCGTTTCCAGATATCCTTGAATACTACTCACAGGCGTTTTTAGTTCATGAGCAATATTTTGTGTCAATTGTCTCTTTAAACGAATACGCTCTTCTTCTAAAGTCATGTCATTGATTGAAATTTCAAAACTTTGATCTTGAAAGATGATACATTCTACGATGAACATTCGTCCGTTTTTATCTACATTGAAAGACATACGTCGCTCCCCGTTTCCTGCAGGTCTATTTTCTGCTCTATTAATATAGTCTACAATTTTATGTAGTTCTGGAATTGCAAATACCTCTTCTGTACTTTGAAGATTATTATCAGAGATAAGATTACTGTATTGGGTAAATAGATTGTTGACTAATATTTCTTTTTTTTCAGCAGTAAAGATACCCAGCCCTTCATGAGATATCTGTAAATGGGTAATCAGTTTTTCCCGTTCTATATAAAGAGCTTCTTTTGTTTCGTGTAAACGTTTATATATTTGGATAATATGCTGAGAAATTTCGCCTAACTCATTACGTGGGAAAATAGTATTCTGATTTATTTCCAGCGGTTCATTACGATCGGCTTGGATTGTGAATTCTCTTAATTGAGAAATTGATGTTCCTATTCTGTTAGTATATTTATAAAAGATAATTGTAAGGAGTAAGGTTATGATACAAGTGAACCAGATAAAACGGTTATCAGCCTTTAGACTTGTAATCAAATCGAGATTGTATGGCAATGCACTTCGGATAATAAGTTTACCATATTGAGTGGCAGAATAAAAATAAGTGATTCCGGTAGATTCGGAGGTCCTTCTTAAATCATACCCATTGCCTTTGTTTAAAGCTAATATTACTTCGGGCCTTTTTAAGTGATTCTCAAAATTAGGATAATTTTTTTTCAGATTGTCATAAATAACCTTTCCTGTTAGATTAATAATCGTTACCCGCAGATCTTTTAAAGGATGTCGTTTGATGTATTTATTTAATTGGTTTTCAATATTGGATGAATCTCCTATTTCTTCATAGATACGTGCATTGTAATCCTGCAATTTTGTATTCAACAGCTCTACTTTAAACTCTTTCTCTCTTTTGTATTGATAGGCGATGAAGCATAAAGAAAAGGTGATAAACAAGGATAAAACCGAAAGTAATAACTTCTTGTTAAAAGACAATAGCGGCTTATTTGCAGGTACCATAAATAAGTAGAGTTGTTAATGATAATTATTCACATTCGAAGCAATATCCGTAACCAAGACGGGTGACAATGTATTTTCCGTAATCTCCTATTTTTTTTCGCAGACGGGTGATGTTCACATCAATAGTACGGTCGAGCACATACACTTCATCGCTCCATATTTTAAAAAGGATGTCTTCTCTTGAAAAAACCCGACCTTTATTCTTCAATAGAAGGAATAAGATCTCAAATTCTTTTTTGGTAAGAGGAACTTCTTTCCCTTCAATGCTTACTCTCTTTTTTGTAGCATCAATTACTAAAGCATTACAACTAATCTGTTCTACTTCTTCTGTGGTAGCGGTATTTGCAGTACGGCGGATCACTGCTTTAACTCTTGCAATGACTTCTCGTAAAGAGAATGGCTTGGAGATGTAATCATCTGCTCCAAGATTAAAGCCCGTGACGGTATCGTTTTCAGTGTCTTTTGCTGTAATGAAAATGATTGGAATTTTTGATGTATTTTCATCCTTTTTCAAGGTATTAGCCATTTTGAATCCAGATATCTCACCCATCATTACATCTAGTAATAAAAGGTTATATTTACTAATATTTAGCTTCAGCGCTTCTTCAGCTGAGTTTGCAGTATCTATTTCATAACCCTCATTCTCAAGATTGAATTTTAGAATTTCGCAAAGATCTTCTTCATCATCTACAACTAAAATGCGATAAGTATTCATAATTGTTCTCATTAGGTATAATGTACAAAGCTATACATTCTTTTCTATTTATTTGCAAAGTTGAGGCTTTATTGTTACGGATAAATGAAATAAGTGTTACAATTCAGTGACAATCCTTTTTTGTACCAAAACTTATAGCTATATTTGTTTCATATTACGGTAAAGTGATGAAAAAAATAAATATATGGAAGTTTCTGACAATTTTTTTGTTGGCATTACTTGTGAGTTTGGTCGGAATCTATTTATATAAGAATGAGTTTTTTAGTCGTGATTATGAATTGACAGATGAATTAGGTGGAAATATTTTTCCGTCTGCTATTCTTTCAGTGGCTGCAACTGATGCGGTGGTAATTAAGCCGGTAGATAAGTTTTATCTGGGGAATCCAAAATCGGGTTTTATGATTCGGATAAAATCAGGAAGGACTAATAGTAAGGTTAGAATATCTTTAGGTGCAACACCTTTTTTTGAGGAATCTGTTTCTGAATTTGTGTTGACAGAATCCCGGACGGAGTATTTGATTTACCCTGATGTAATCTGGAAATATAATGCATTGAAAGAGAATAGTCAACCTACTCCTGTCAGCGTTTCGGTAGATGTTGAGATGAATGGAAAAGATCTGGGTCAGAAGGTACGTACTTATTCGGTCCGGAGTATTAATGAATGTCTGCTAGCTTATTTTGATCGAAAATTTGTTTTTCATGATACGGGCATTTTCTTTGCTGCCTATGTGAATGAAGAACATCCCATGATTGATAAACTTCTGCGTGAAGCATTGAATACACGTCTTGTCAACCGTTTTCTGGGCTATCAGATTAATTCACCCAGTTCGGTGGAAAAACAAGTATATGCTTTGTGGAATGTGTTGCAAAAGCGTAATTTTAAATACAGTTCTGTTTCAACTACCAGTCTTTCCTCTAATGTGGTGTTTTCTCAACGGGTGCGAACGTTGGATGATGCTTTTGAATCATCGCAGGTAAATTGTGTAGATGGAAGTGTATTGTTTGCGTCTCTTTTAAGAGCCATTAATATTGATCCTATTTTAGTTAGAATGCCCGGACATATGTTTGTGGGGTATTATCTGGACAAAGATCATAAAAAGAAAGATTTTCTGGAAACGACTATGATTGGGGATGTGAATTTAGATGAATTTTTTCCGGAAGAGCAGCTGGATTCAACTATGGTAGGCAAATCACAAAATGAGATGTCGCGTATTACTTTTGAAAAGTCAAAAGAATATGCCAATAAGAAATTTGATCAAAACCTTGCTGCTATAAACGCTCATCGTCGGTTTTATATGTATCTGGAAATATCTAAAGAGGTGAGACGCAGAATTCAACCAATAGGAAAATAGAGACAGTATTTGATAAAGTTTAAGATAAAAGATATATGAGTGTACAAGGAAAAAAGTTTATCTCTCCCGGAGTTTGGTTCTCTTTAATTTACCCTTCATCATGGAATGAGTTTGAGGATGCTGAAGATAACTTTCTGTTTTATAATCCCAATAAATGGACTGGTAATTTTCGCATTTCTGCCTTTCGTGATGAAAAGAACAATGAATATGGGAAAGAATCGGTGGAAGATGAATTGAAAGAGAATAACAATGCTTCGCAAGTAAATATTGATGAATTGATTTGTGCCTATAGTAAAGAGATGTTTATGGAAGAAGGTACTTATTATGTCACCCATGTGTGGATTATAGGCATAGACAATGTGGCCTTTGAGTGTTCATTTACAACTCTTCGTGGTGAAAGTGCGGGTGAAGTAGAAAATATTATCTCCACGTTGCATGTTTATCCCAAAGAAAAACAAGCGATTTATGAAATTATTCCGGTGCGTGTGCTGGAAATCAATTTAGTGAATGAAGCTTTTGACTGGACATCGAGCACTGTTAAAAAACAATTGAAGAAGGATTTTACTTCTTCGGAAGAAGACATTGGCAAGATTCAACAACTAATAGATAATGGCAGTTTTAAACCTCAACAGAGGGAGGTTTGGGAATCATTTGGAATCGCTTTTGGTACGATAGTTGAAAATGAAATAGATGGTATGGAATGGGTTACGGTGATTAATGGCAAGCAGGAGATTTCAGGATTACGTTTTATGGAGAGCGAGTTGATTGTCTATCCATCAGAATTGATATGGAGCTTAATTAAGGCAGGAAAATCTTGTGATTTGGCGGGCATCTTTGAGGGGATTAAAGAGAAAGTGGAAATAGAAATGAATAAAATAAATTAGGGTATAAAAGATGGTCAGTTATATGCAGGTAGAAGGACTTACTAAATCTTTCGGAGATTTAGTCCTTTTCAATAAAATATCATTTGGGATTTCAGAAGGACAGAGGATGGGATTGATTGCTAAAAATGGCAGCGGCAAAACCACCTTATTAAATATTATATCGGGAAAAGAGGGATACGATGAGGGGAATATTGTGTTTATGCGTGATCTACGTATGGCATATTTGGAACAAGATCCTCAGTATCCGCCAGAACTAACCGTTTTAGAAGCTTGTTTCCATTCCAACAATAGTACTGTGCAGTTACTTAAAGAGTACGAAGCCTGTATGGAGACGGAAGGTAATCCCAATTTAGAAGAATTGTTGATCAGAATGGATCATGAGAATGCGTGGGATTATGAGCGTAAAGCTAAACAAATTCTTTCCCAACTAAAAATAAATAACCTGGATCAGCAGGTAAAGTTCCTTTCCGGTGGACAGTTAAAGCGGGTAGCACTTGCAAATACATTGATCACTGAACCGGAATTGCTAATTCTTGATGAACCTACCAATCATTTGGATTTGGATATGACGGAATGGTTAGAGGAGTATTTGGCGCGTACCAATATTAGTTTATTGATGGTAACGCATGACCGTTATTTTCTCGATCGGGTTTGTTCGGAAATTATAGAGATTGACAATAATCAGCTTTATCAATATAAGGGCAATTATAGTTATTATCTGGAGAAGAGACAAGAACGGATTGAATCTTCTAATGTGGAACAGGAACGGGCCAATAATCTTTATCGTAAGGAATTGGATTGGATGCGTCGCATGCCACAAGCACGTGCTCATAAAGCTAAATACCGGCAAAATGAGTTCTATGAGATAGAAAAGGTTGCTAAGCGGCGCTCTACTGATGAGAATGTGAAGTTGGAAGTTAAAGCATCTTACATCGGTTCTAAGATTTTTGAAGCGGATCATTTATATAAAAGTTTTGATAATCTGAAAATAGTGGAAGATTTCTCTTATATCTTTTCCAGATATGAGAAGATGGGAATTGTAGGAAACAATGGTACCGGAAAGTCTACCTTTATTAAGATGCTGATGGGGCAGGTTGCTCCGGACAAAGGAACCATTGACGTGGGTGAGACTATTCGTTTTGGTTATTATTCACAAGATGGATTGCAGTTTGACGGACAAATGAAAGTCATTGATGTAGTGCAGGACATTGCCGAAGTCATAGAACTGGGTGATGGCAAAAAGCTTACCGCTTCCCAGTTTTTGCAACATTTCTTGTTTACCCCTGAAACGCAATATAGCTATGTTTATAAGCTAAGTGGAGGAGAGAGACGCAGGCTTTATCTTTGTACGGTATTGATGCGGAATCCTAATTTTCTGGTGCTTGATGAACCTACCAACGATCTTGATATCATCACCCTTAATGTGTTGGAGGATTATCTGATTAACTTTAAAGGTTGTGTGATTGTTGTTTCCCATGACCGCTATTTTATGGATAAAGTAGTCGATCATTTATTAGTATTTAATGGACAAGCGGATATTCGTGACTTTCCCGGAAATTATTCTGATTACCGGGATTGGAAAGAGGCGAAACTCTTGAAAGAGAAAGAAGCTGAGAAGCCAAAAGAAGATAAAACTGCCAGAACACGCAGAAGCAATAAACAAAAAATGACTTTCAAAGAGAAAACCGAGTTCGCTCAGATTGAGAAGGATTTGGAATCTTTAGAAAAAGAAAAAGCTGAGATTGAAGCTGAACTTTGCAATGGTTCTCTCTCTCCTGAAGTGTTAGTGGAGAAGTCAAAAAGGGTCGCGGAGATTATAAACCTGATTGATAAGAAGACATTACGTTGGCTCGAACTTAGTGAGATAGAAGGATAAACGAATGAATCTGACAAATTACCATAGCCATACCTCTTTCTGCGATGGACATGCGCCCATGGAAGAATTTGTGATAGAGGCCATTCATCAAGGATTTGCTTCGTATGGGATCTCTTCCCATGCGCCGCTTCCTTTTCCTACCCGATGGACAATGAACAAAGAAGAGGTCTCTGCCTACTTTGAGGCGTTTTATCGTTTGAAAAAGAAATATCAAGGCGAGATTGACTTATATATAGGTATGGAGATTGATTATCTGGATGAACAGAGTAATCCTTCCATTGATTATTTTCAATTGCTTCCTTTGGATTACCGCATCGGTTCGGTACATCTTTTAAGTGATGATAAAGGCGAAATTGTGGATATTGATTGCAGTAAGGAGAAATTCAAAGAGAAAATATATACTTACTTTCATTACGATTTAAAGGGAGTGGTATTGGCTTATTACAGCAAACTAATGTCTATGGTTGAGTTGGGTGGTTTTGACTTTGTGGGGCATGCTGATAAAATAGCATTCAACGCCTCTTATTATCAACCAGGGGTGACAGAACAGGATTGGTATAAAAAACTCCTCACTGGTTTATTTGTGCTGATTGCTGAAAAAGGACTTATGATGGAGATCAATACCAAAGCTTATCATAAGTTGGGTGTATTTTATCCAAATGAAAAACACTTTTCTCTAATCAACCAACTCCATATTCCTGTTTTAGTCAATTCAGACGCTCATTATCCAGCACTAATCAATGATGGACGTGCTGAGGCTTTTCAAGCATTGAAATCTGTAGGAATAGAGCAAGTAATGGAACTTGTAGCCGGAAAATGGTGCAAAAGTTCCATTGTAATCTAAAAGTCCTATTCTACCCGTTTGCAACCGTTAGATGCAAAAAAACTGTTTAAAGCATCTTCATGATTACCCATTACCACAATGTGATGATTCCCTAATGGATTCCGCAGGAAGTAATCGGCGGGATGGTCCAATTTTACGCGAACTTGTGTACGGCATACATTTACATAATTGGTGTTTTCAATCAACATCCCCGAAGAAACAAAATATTCATCCAGACATTCACCGCCACACTTTACTACCGTGACTTCCCCTGTAGGTAATATTCCTTGAATAGCCACTCCACTTTCACTTTCAAAGTGGTTACGAAGGATAAACTTCTCAACAATGTTGGTGCTCACTGTGCAATGTGCAAATAGAATTTCATTCTTTTTTATATTTAATTGTGCAGGATTGGCCATAAATCCGGTTTGATCGGTCGTTGCTTTTACAGCTAACAAAGTGAATATAGCTTGTAAATCCCCCTCACATCCGGCAAGTATTCCTTCATCATTTAATAATGAGAGTGCCAAACATCCGGTTGTTCCCAACTGATCAATTAATTTAAAGCAACTTAAAGTGATTGCATCCAACTTCTCTTCTTCACAAACCTTTTTGATTGCTTTGTAAAGGCGCATCGCTTTTATCATATCTGCAGATGTTGCCTCTCTGCATGCAAGTGCTTTTTTCGCAATAGTGGCGGTTTGTTCACCTACTTCATCTTCAGTAATCAGTTCATACCTCTTTGTTACAGTTTCCAGAGGGATATCCATATACTCTATTTTCCACCGACGTTTAGTTAGCAAATAGTCTACACCGCTTGCTATTAACCAAGAAGAAGGTGTGCCAAGAACTCCGATCCTTTTTCCACTGATTGCTTTTTGAGCTTTAAAGTTATTGTAATGGAGATTGATCCGTTGCACAATAGTTTGCACTTCTCCATGTAGTATTTCAGCCTTCATACCTTTACTTTGTAACCAATATGAAATTTCCAAAGATGCGGCCAGAGAGTTTTGTAAACCATCGGTAAGCAAAATCATAGGGTGAGGCAAAGACTCAAGACATTGAACAACCAGTTTCTCTACACCCCCGGTAGCTATAAAAAGAATCTTGAAATCATTCTCATTCAGTGAGTTTATATTTTTATAATCTACAATTTTCACGGTGAAAAACTTTTCAAGCTCGCTGAGGAGCACTTCGTGTAATTTATATGTGGACGTTTGTTTTTGTAAAGCAGACGTGAAAGTAATCAGATGAATCGTTATCATGTAATCGGTTTCTTAGTTTAAAAAAGTAAGCAGATTAAAAAAAGTTATCTTTTTTATAGTCATTAGACAATAAATTATAAATGTACTCAATCCGCTTGTTATGCTGTCAAAATTAGAAAATTTATCTGACTTGTACAACAAAACGGCTGGCAAAAAGATCTATGATCTATGAAATATATCCTTTGTTACTTTCACTTGTAATAACAAAATAGCATTTAAAATATTTTGATATATCTGCAAGAGTTACTACTTTTAGGACCTAAATATTGCGGATAAAAAGCCTTAAAATATTTTTAATTTACTATATTATGAAATTTAATATCAGTTGCAGAATTCCCTTGTCAATCAAACTTATGTTGGTCCTTATGTCTTCTAGTTCTATTTTAACAGCTCAAAACAGAGAAATTTGTAATATTTTATATCGTTAACAATAGATTGAAAAATTCGCATTGATTTATCTACCGTGTAATCTGAATAAACGAAGGATGTATACTAAAAGTTAAAAAAGCGTGGAGCGTAAAAATTTAACAATTATCCGTGCAACGTTTTTGCATTCCTCGTATTTATAATAAAAGTTCTTATTGAAGGAATCGGTTTTTCTGACTTGAATTTTTTTATTAAATTAAAATTAGAATAAGTAACTAAAGATTGACCACCTATGGAAATAACTAATTTTATCACACAGTTTCCCAGATGGCAAATAGACATCTTGTGAGATAAAAACTTTATTTAATCAAACCCTTTAATAAAAAAATATAGATTATGGAAATAAAAAAACAATTGTTACTGATGATGATTATCTTATTTACATTAACAGAAACAGTAGGATGTGACAACGATGACGTAAAAAAGGAAAGCATTGAAGCAAAGTTATTAGGTACATGGATAGAAAAAAAACCTTATAATGATGGAATTTGTGATACATTAGTATTTAAAGAAGATAATACGGTTGAATTGTACTCTCCTTTGGAAGGCTGGACTTATCATTTACTATCTGATTCTTCAATAACTTTTTCCAATCAGGAAAAAAAATTAAACCAGAGTTTTGATTTCTCACTACAAAATGATGAACTTGTTATTTATAATTTCATAGACAGAAGTATTTCTGAAGAAATAAAAAATATATCATTTATTAAAGAATAGGTAGTTATGAGAAAATTTATAGTTCTATGAATACTTTTCAGAGTATTTTTATGTCAAGCTTAAAACCAGAAATGATTATGAAAGATTAATTAAAAAGATAAAATAAAATTCATGTGAAATAATAGGAGAGGTTAATTATATGCCATTATGGTAGATATTAAAAGCTCCTGTTAATTCCAAGGCTTTGAGTATGGGTCATTATTTTATTCTACATCCTATTTTCAATATGTTGATTCTGGCTTTATATTTGATTTTGCAAGAATCTTGTATTAGTGATGATGAATTTGATTAGCAGTGGGGCTTAAAAATACATCCAGCATTTACATAAAGGCTTGCGACCTGTGGAATATTTAAAGAGAATCACCTTCTATTATAGTAGGTGTTATGGACCAAATAATTGATAGTTTACATAATGAGTTCTCTTTAATTTTTTTAGACTTTCTTTTGATGTAGAGGATAATTCTTTCTCAGTGCAATTACAGGGCGATCATGGAACATATATTGCGGGAATTATTGGAGTTAATCAAAATGGCATTCAAATTTCGGGAGCTGCTCTTTTAACCAGCTTAATTCCGTTGAATGGATTACTTAGAGGCATCTCCTTGTCTGGGAATTTGGATATATTTTTAGGCTGATAATCAATAAAAATATATTGGGAGAGTGATAAAAAAAACAGAAAAATTCTTTAAAAATAATTTGCAAAACTCAAACCAATATTTTATCTTTGAAGCATTCAATATTAAATATGAACCTGATTATCCAATATTAACCACCCTCAGGGACACACTCCTCACAGGACATTATTGAGCCCTACGATAGATGCGATTTCCTTCCGGATCTTTGTTGATGATTATTTAAATTTTAATGCCTATGGCACACTTTTCCTTATGTTGGGGTTTTGATTGCAAATCATGTGAGAATAGAATCAAACCAAATTTATCAACGTTTATCTAAAAATCAGACTTATGAAAACAAGAAAATTACAAATTGGCTTTACTTTCTGCTTCTGAACTTAATGATGAGTGGATGTGAAAATAATGATGAAATGTCATGGGAAATCTCTCCCGATAGTAAAAGTTTCCTTATTCAAAATGAAGTAGATGGCATTGTTTTTAAATTCTGCCTGTTGAATGTGCAGGGTGATGTGTTTGAATAGGTTTTATTAAGACGAACGATTATAAAATAAAAATAGCCATGAGAATATTATTTTCTGTAATAATTACAACAATGTCGGCCTTGACATTTCTTTCTTGCCAAAAAGAGGATAATGAACAACAAGCCGGGTGGGAAATCATTAACCTTAATTACACGGGTAGTTTAGATGATATTTTTGCCTTATCAAGAGATACTATTATGATTCTTAGCAAATTAGATAAAACCTATCAAAAAACCTGCATTTTCGAAAGTGACGATGCCGGTAAAACCTGGACGCAACGATGCTTTGACAAATTAGAAATCGGTGGATTTGGCAGTTTTTATTGCTTTAATCATTTAAAAATATTTGCCGGGAATTATAGGTCATACGATGGTGGGAACAGTTGGCAGAAAACAGGTGACTTTGATGGGGCACCCATGTATTTTTTTAATGCCAAAGAAGGAATTGCCGCCAGAGGAGGCTCAATCTATAAAACAACCGATGGAGGCATGTCATCCGAATTGGCCTTTGACAGCGTAACTTACGCAGGATTTAATTTTATTCAATTTTTAGATAATCAGACAGGATATGCTTCCGGTGGCGTCAGTTTCGATAGCTACAATTCAGGACTTATCGTAAAAACCACCGATGGAGGCAATACCTGGCAACCGTTACCTGATAAATTCAAAAGTATTATTGGCATGTCTTTTATCACAGCAGATATGGGATATATCATTATCAACCTTCATGAAGGAAGTGTGGTTGAAACGTATAAATCAGGTGCCGAGTTACTAAAGACTACTGATGGAGGTAATACATGGATAAGCATCAACGATAAAATATATGATGAATTCTATATTATTCCTTTCCGGTGTTATTTTTCCGATGAACAACACGGTTTCCTGTGCGGATCTGGTACCAGCGGAAGTAAAATACTCTCCACATCCGACGGTGGGAAGACCTGGAAGGAAGAATATGCTGGTACTTCTTCTGATTATCTTTTAATCAAGATGGCATTTACTTCTTCAAAAACAGGTTATGCCATTGGCAATAATGGTTTGCTTTTAAAACGAACAGTTTATTAATCTTTAAATTCATTCATTATGAAAAAATTAGTACTTACGCTGCTAATAGCAATACTTTATGCAGCATCCGGATTTTCGCAGAATGGCATTGTAAAAACAATGTATTCCAGAGACAGTATTGTTACTTTCAGGGTATTTGATACTAAAATGAAAAAGATTGAAGCATCAAAAAGCAAAGAAACTCTCAGGGAATTTTTGCATGCGCGTAATGAGGATGAGCTTGTATTGCAGGCCCGTACCGATGAATTGAGCTATAATCATTACTTTTAACCAACAGAACTATAAAGGCGTAAAAGTTGAAAATGGTATGTATATCGCCCATGCAAAAAATGGACTGATAGAAAGTATAAACGGTGATTTCTTTCAAGTGGGCGATGTGAATATCGAGGCAAAGCTTACTGAAAGCGAAGCATTGACTAAAGCGGTTGAGGCAATTGGCGCGCAGACATACAAATGGCAAATCAAAGGAGAAGAACAATTTATCAAAAAACTGAAAAATGATAGCTCAGCTACCTATTACCCTAAAGGAGAGGAAGTAATTATATATAGTGATTCCACCCAATCATACCGTCTGGCATATAAATTCAATATCTATGCGCATTATCCTTTAAGTCGTAATAATGTATTTATCGATGCCATTACAGGCGATATGCTAAGAAAACAAAACCTGATTTTCGATGCCAATGCTACTGGACCGGCTACTACCCGGTATAGCGGCACACAAACCATTACGACCGACTCTTATTCGGGAGCATATCGTCTTCGTGAACTAACCAATTCTGTCCGAATAGAAACTTATAATATGCGGAATAAAGGTACAAACTATTCTAATGCCGGTGATTTTGCAGATAATGATAATAACTGGACTGCCGCTGAGTACAACAATGCTTATTATGACAATGCGGCTTTGGATGCCCATTGGGGTGCAGAGAAAGTTTATACTTACTGGAAAACTGTAAGAGGAGTAAACAGTTGGAATGGATCCGGAGCATCTTTATTGAACTATGTTCATGCTGATTTAACAGCTTTTGGCTATTCAAGCAATGACAATGCTTTTTGGGATGGAGAAAAAATGACTTATGGAGACGGAACTACACGTTTTTATCCTGTAGTATCATTAGATGTGGTTGCCCATGAAATTGGACATGGGTTTTGTACCGGGGTAAAATATATGCGAGGTCTTAACAATGACTACTCTATTCTTTCGGAAGATGGAGAACCCAAAGCTTTAAACGAAGGCATGAGTGATATCTGGGCATCCTGCGTGGAACAGTGGGCGGCACCAACAAAACAAAACTGGACTGAGGGCGAAGAAATAATGAAAAACGGTTTTAGCTGCTTACGTTCGCTACGCAGCCCCAAAACAGAAGGCTATAATGGTTATTCTACAGAGGGGCATTATCCCGATACATACGGAGGAACATATTGGTACAGTGGCTCTGATGCCAGCACTTTTTCACATACAAACGCTACCGTACTTAGTCATTGGTTTTATTTGCTTAGTGTTGGAGGGAATGGAACAAATGATTTATGAAACTTATATAACATATCAGGTATAGGGATTACAGATGCAGCCAGCATTGCATGGAGAGCTGAATTAAACTATTTTACTGCGAATACAAACTTTTCAGCCGCCCGAGAAGCCACTATTCAAGCTGCGGCAGATATATTCGGAAGTAATTCTTTACAGGTTATCGCAATTACCAATTCCTGGTATGCTGTTGGAGTTGGAAATAAGTACCAATATATTATAACCGGTCCAGACGTTGTTTGTGATGAAGCCACCTATACTATCGGTAACTTGCCATCAAGGAGCTACGGTGACATGGAGCAGTAGCAACGGCAACCTGACATTGGCCTCAGGACAAGGAAGTGCTTCAGCTACTTTTATAAATAGTGGCAATGGGAGTTGTGATATAAATGCAAGTGCCATCGTAGGAAATGATACTGTTGCTTTACAATCATATAAGGTATGGACGGGTAAACCCATTATTAATTATATATCAGGAGATCAGCATGTCGAAAAGGCCGGTTTGAAGACAAAATACAGTGCAATAACTCAGGAAAACCCTGAAACAACCTACCAATGGAGAGTTGTTTCTTCTTCAGGTCAAATCATAAGTTCTTCTGGAAAATCCGCAATTATTCTATTTCCCGAAGATGGAGATTACAGAGTTGAAGTGGATGCAATAAACTCTTGTGGTACATCAACATCTGAATTATTTGTTGCTGTAGGCACCTATGAGCCCTACTCCCTTTTCCCCAATCCGGCATCGGAAACCGTCACCTTGTCTTTAACGGGAGAAGCGGCTGAAAACAATGCGGTCAAAACAACATCCTCTTTTTTCAGCACATACGAGGTACAGCTTTGGAGCGAACAAAGCGGATTGATAAAAACGTTACACTCTGACCAACCGACATTGCAAATCCCGTTGAATGGATTATCCAAAGGGCAATATTTTGTTCATGTGATTATTGACGGAAAAACCTATAAACGACAATTATGGGTGAAATAATCACTTGACAAATTGAATACTGAAAGAAAATATATCCAATCTCCTTATCTGGGAATTTGGATATATTTTTAGGCTGATAATCAATAAAAATACATTGGAAGAGTGATAAAAAAAGCAGAAAAATTCTTTAAGAATAATTTGCAAAAATCAAACCAATATTTTATCTTTGAAGCATTCAATCTTAAATATGAACCTGATTATCCAATATTAACCAACTTCATGGATATGCTTCGAAATTATCAACATTTATCTAAAAAAGAGACTTGTGAAGACAAAAAATTACAAATAGGCTTTATTTTCCTGTTTCTGAATTTAATTATGAGTGGATGTGAAAAGAATGATGAAATGTCATGGAAAATCTCTCCCGATAGTAAAAGTTCCCTTATTCAAAATGAAGGAGATGGTATTGTTTTTAAGTTCTGCCTATTGAATAAGCAAGGAGAATCCGCTACTATTTTTAACAAAGGAAATTTTTTTCCTTCTATTTTGCTGTTACCAATAACCGAAATGAAAAACTATGTTTTGATCCCGACTTTGCTTATTCCAGCGAAAATGACTTTTACCGGATTTATAATTTTGGAGGGCTAGGATTTAAGCAAACCATATAAAATTGATGCAATACTTAACGATTGGTGCGGGAGTATATCCTTTTGAATTCGGGAAAACGTATATCTTTCAGCAGCAATGGGTCAATAACCGTGACTCTTGGCATTGGAAAAAAGTATATTTGAAAGTACACATAAAGAACCATTGGCTAAAGGCCATTATTATACCGGATTTAAATATCGTTTCCGGTTTGCTCGTACCTTTGAAGAACCTTCTCTTTATACCGATACATTAAGTTTTAAGGTAAATTTCAAAATACAATAAAAGATCATGAAAAAGATAATTTTATTTTTTATTCTTATATCTGCCATACAAATTGTACATGGACAGGTAGAGATAAGGTTTTTCCCGCAAGAGGATTCTTTTAATCAGATTAAGGCAATTTATCAATGGACGAGATGGAACTTGTTACCAAAAGAGCTGAATCATCCTGAATCACTATTTGAGTAAATAAAAGAGTAATATTGTTATAAATATTTATTTTATAAGTTTGTTGAAAAGTTGACCACAACAAAAAAGTGCGACCTTATCCGTCACCTATCACGATTTCAACTTAATGCATTGATTTACAGGTGTAATATTGGTAAAATACATATTCATTCATCACTTATCTGTCACTTATGCATCACTATTGAGATAGTTCATCACCAATTTTGCATTAGCTGAAACAAATAAACGGCATCTTAAGTCCAAACTCCAATTTATTAATTTTTTTGGTATAAACTTAATAATGCATTTTTTATATCCCTAACAAAGTCTTTCAGGTAATTTCTTTCCATCCGGTAATCTTTTTTAGCATGACCGAAGATTGGTTCCATAGCCACCCTACGCCGGAAACGCATCCGCCTTTTCTTCTTTTTATAATTGGTGACAGAGGTAGGTAACCACGGTCCACAGATGTTTTCTTTGCCTGTATTCCCGTCATGCGTTTATGTATTTTCAGTGTTTCCTTCAGTGTATTTCCGTCATAGGGGTTACCTTTAAATGTGGCAACCGAAACAATTACATTTGTTGTACGGGTAATGTCGAAAGATACTTTTGATTCAAGCTCATAAGGTTTATGTTCTTTACCTTTAGCTATACAACTTATTTCCGATGAGCTTGGCCGAGCAACCAAAATTGATGTAATATTCAGAAAGGTTGTATTCAAGGGTGGACCAATCGATTGTTCCCGATAACAAGTAGAGTTCTTGTTCTGGACTTAACTATTTTTTTTAAGTGGACTGAAAAAAAATCATCTGACCTTTCAGGGGGGAACATATTAGCAAAACTTATGCTATAAAAATACTAAATCTTACAGATATTCCGAAGGAATTTTAATAATGTTGTCTTATCAATAAGACATATGCATGCTTTTTAAGGGCAGACTAAGTATATAGTAATTTTTATATTCTTAAGCTGCTTTTTTCTTTGATGATTCTTTAGTTTAATAATCTAGCTATTAGATTAATATTAAAATATAGGCTGCTCATAAATAAATATATTATTGATATTATTTTTTAATGATTTCTTTTGTAAATCGGATTTTTTTGTTTTAATTTGTTGCTAATAAATAAAATAGATGTTCCTAAAATATAAATTATATGAAAAAGTAGTATCGAAAATATATGTTTTTCTTCGTTTGTAATAAAGTCAACATTAATGGACAAGTGAAAAATCAAGTTAAGCACATAAAAATATAATCTTCCTGATTGTAGTAAAATGGGGTGCAGTCTATTATCAACATAAGTATTGATAAGGGCAGATTACTTTTGAATGTTTAAAGCTTGTCGAAAGATATAGCTCAATCGAATGGAAGATTTTAATATATATACAATATGAAAAATAGAAAGTTTGCTTATTTATTTATTTATTGTGACATTACTTTTACATGGAACCTCTTGTGCGCTTTTGCAAAAGAAAGAGAAACCCAAATTGAAAGATTATTTCAGTATAGAATTTTCTTTTGAAAAAGATACAGTTTTATATGGAGACACAATAGA
>JAATGU010000129.1 GCA_015654535.1 Bacteroidales bacterium | reverse complement strand
CATTGAAGATGAAAAACAAAAGCTTATTTATGTATTTGATTATCTAACTGAACGGGCTTTTTTTATTGAACTTTCAGAAATTATCACAGGAAAAAATCTAGAAAAAGCTGTTTGTTCTAAAAAGGAAGGACTTCCTCCAAAACAGATAGTAGATTTCGAAGAATTAACCACAAATCATTCTTCTATTGATCTAGATGAAAACTTCTATGGAGATGAATCTTTTGATACAGAAGAATTTGATCCCGAAGGCTTTGACATAGATATAGACAGTGCTCCTGAAAGTTTTTCTGAGAAAGAAAATCTTTAATGACAAAGGCTTTACTTGTCCTCATAGGACCTACAGGTGTTGGAAAAACAGAACTAAGCTTACATATAGCCAAACATTTTGATACATCCATCATCTCTTCTGATTCCCGACAACTATATGCTGACCTCAAAATAGGTACTGCCGCTCCTACTCCTGAACAATTAAATAAGATTCCTCACTATTTTGTGGGCACACTAAAACTAACCGATTACTACAGTGCGGCTCAGTACGAAACCGATGTTTTAACACTTCTCGAAAATTTATTTCAAACAAAAGAAGTAGTAGTAATGACTGGTGGGTCAATGATGTACATTGATGCAGTATGCAAAGGAATAGATGATATCCCTACTGTCGATAAAGATACTCGTGAACTTCTTATCCATAAATACGAAACAGAAGGATTAGATAATCTTTGTGCAGAATTAAAACTTATTGATCCTGAATATTACAAGATTGTCGATTTAAAAAATCCGAAACGGGTTGTTCATGCATTAGAGATATGCTATATGACGGGGAAGACATATACCTCTTTCCGTACCCGTTCTGCTAAAGAGAGGCCATTCCGGATTCTAAAAATAGGATTGACCCGTGATCGTGAAGAACTTTACAAGCGAATCAATTCTCGGGTAGATATAATGATAAAAGAAGGCTTACTCGAAGAAGCAAAATCTGTCTACCCTTATAAACAGCTAAATTCACTCAATACAGTGGGCTATAAAGAGCTCTTTAACTATTTTGATGGTAGTTGGGATCTTCCTTTTGCTATCGAAAAGATTAAGCAAAATTCTCGCATTTATTCTCGCAAACAAACTACTTGGTTCAAACGGGATAAAGAAATAGCATGGTTTCATCCTGATCAGGAAGAAGCTATTTTAAACTATATCGAAAAGATGATTAATGACTGATTCGCTTATCAGTCATTAATCATCAATCAGTGTTAGATCTGAAAATATAAACTTCCCTTGAGAGAGAATTCTATTTCATGTTTTTGGTAGTAACAATTATTACTCCACTTTTAGCATCCTTATCATACTCTTTGGCTTTATCATCTTTAAGCACATTAATGGACTCAATATCATCTGAATTTATACCATGCAACTGCTTATCTGAAGATAATTTCCCATCTATTATTATGGTAATATCATCCCCTTTAAATCCATCGATGAATAGTTTCTCCCTCTTGATTCCATTTACTGTTTCCGACTTCTTTGAATCGTTCGTGGCTTTATTTATCTCAGTAATATGAATATTTACCTTACGATCTGCTTTCATCGTTTCAAATGCTTCCTTACTTACTCCTGTTGTATCACTTTTTAGATTAATTGCGAATTTCACTATCCCTGCTCTAGTGTTTCCCTTAAAATCTTTCTGAGATTCTGCATCCTTATTCCCTTTCATAAATATTTGAATCACTCCGTTCTCAGCTCTTGTACCAAACTGTTTTATAGCGGACTTATCTTTAATAATATTCAGGCTTTGAATCTCTGAAGGAGGGATATTGTTCAGTATCTCATAAGGGACTTCCTCTCCATCTAATATAACCATTGGATGCTTGTTAGAAGTTAATCTAATCTGCATTCTGTTAGAATCACTCTTAACAACTGTAAGAGCATTCTCCTTTTTAGAAAGAATATCACCAATTGCAATCTCTTCACTTCCTTTATTTGATGCAACCGTATCCGACGAAGCGGAAGCATTATTCTTGGAAATTCCTTCCACAATTGAAGATAAATCACTAATTTTGACGGCAGAAATCTCGTTCAATTGGTCAGAGATTTCAGGACGGGCAAAAGCAGTAATAGTTACTGCTGCGAGTGGAAGTATGTAAAGATACTTCAGCCGTGCCCATGGATTTGATTTTTCTTTTAACATCATAGTAATTCTTTTTTTTAGTTTGCTGTGATTAAAGCTGTTGGCCATAGAGTAGAGCCTTGTGCCAACGGCTTTTTTGATTAATAATAATTGATATTGTTTTGCATCGACGCCTTGATTAATAACAGTCTCATCCGCTTCGTATTCATGAATATTCTGCAATTCTTGCTTCATAAGCCATGCAGCTGGATTAAACCAATGAAAGAAAATACAGAACTGGGCCAACAATAAATCCAAAGAATGATAATTTTTGATATGAGCAATCTCATGGATTAATATCTCCCGACCATTTTCCTCTATATCGGAGGCTGAAACAACTACATATTTCATCCAACTAAAAGGAGCAATCTTCTGATGATGAGTAATGAGAATAATTCCATCTTCCAGCATTTCACGTTCACCATCTTTCAACAGCCTAATCATTTTTACCAGAGAGTAGAGATTCCGACAAAAGAAAAAAGCGATGCCGGATAGATAGACCATCAATATAATCTCAATCCACGAGACAGAAGGACCTGCATTAGTAGAAACTGTAACATTATTTGCCATAAGAAGTAGCTGCTCCCAATTCACTGCTGCTTGTGGCATTTTTGTACTTACTTCACAAAAAGGTATAAGCAAGGACAAAATAAAAATGCCCAATAACGCAATTCTATTGAAGCGATGAAAGGTTTCTCTACTCAGAAGCAATCTGTAGAATAGATAAAAAACAATCAGGCAAACGGATGATTTTAGTATGTAGACAAAAAATATTCCCATCTCGGATTACTTTTTATGAGCGTTCTCCACTTCTGTGATTAATTGTTTTAATTCCTCCAATGAAATATCTTCTTCTTTTATTAAGGAAGAAACGACTCCAAGATAAGAGTTATTAAAGTATTTGCTGATTACATTTTTAAGTGTGCCTTTACGATAATCTTCTTCACTGACTATGGCAAAGTATTGGTAGGTATTCCCAAACGTTTGGTGACTGAGGAATTTTTTATCTTCCAACCCACGAACAATAGTGGACAACGTATTGAAATGAGGCTTTGGTTCTTCGTAAAAGTCGAGCATTTGCTTCACAAACAATGGGCCTTCTTTCCAAAAAAAGCCCATCAATTCTTCTTCTTTACTAGTTAATACTTTCATTGCTTATTTACTTTGATGCAAATAAACTAAAAGTTTTAGTTACTAAACTAATTTTTATAGTTAATTATAACTAAAGGTACTAGTTTTAGAATAAAAACTTTCTTTTACAGATATATAGAGTGTTTTTTTAATCTACTAAATGGTGTAATAATGATGGACATATATTCTTTACTCACCTTTCATTTTGTTTCTTAATCCAATCCGCAATATCTTTTGTTACATAAGCAGGAATCGTTCCGACCTGACTATATTCTGAAGGTATTGATTTGCCTTTTCCTTCCATATACAAATGATTCAAATTAGGAAAGGATTGGAAAGTTACGTTTGTATTTTGGTCTAGCGCTTTCTTCCAAAGAGCAAAATCCTCCATTGTTACTTGATAATCTCGTTCACCCTGAAGAATTAAAATAGGACAAGTAAGCGACTTGGCAACCTCCAATTGATGATAGTCATTCAAGTCTTTCCAATATGATGCCGGCATTCCAAAAGGAAGTGCAATCTTTGGATTGAAATCTTTTGTGCCCAACTTTTTCACATTCGCCACTTGCTTTTTAATCTCTTCCAGTTTCTTTTCTTCATCCTTTGATAATCCATCCAAAGAAAAAATATAGCCGAACTGTTCGGGAAGCAGATCCTCTAAACGACGAGCATTGCCGGACATTAGCACAATTCCTTTAATCTCTTTGCTTCGTTGAGCTAAACGGGGAGCAAGAAGAGCTCCCTGACTATGACCAACAATATAGATTTGTTGACTGTCTATTCCCTGAATATTTTTAGCGAGCAGAACAGCAGAAAGAACATCCTGCACATATTCTTGTTCCATCGTCATTTCTTCTCCTTGAGGTACAAATTGAGCGCCATAAGCTTTTGTCCGTTTGTCAAAACGAATGCTGGCAATCCCTTGTTCGGCAAGGCCCCATGCTAAATCACGGAAAGGCTTGTTAACGCCAACTGTTTCGTCCCGGTCATTCGGTCCTGAGCCGGAAATTAATATAGCAATAGGAACACTTTCTTTTCCTTGAGGCATACAAAGTATACCGGGAAGTTCAAACTTTCCTGTCACTACTTTTATATCCGTCTCTTTCATTTGAACATTATCCACTTTTACCGTGGGAACCTTAGAATCTGCCGGCACAGGGACAAAGTTGAGCGTGCTAATTAAACTATCTTTATCAAATGCGGTATGAAAGCGAAGAGGCATTTGAGCAAACTGAATATCACAATAATACACCACTTGTCCGGCCACATTCTCTTCTTTCCAGTCACTCTTACTTTGATAAGCACCTAACTGAGAAGTCAATTCTTTCCAAATTCCATTCATTTGCCCTACAGTAATAACGTTTTTGACCTTATCACTAAGTATTTGATGCACCTGTTCGCCCTTTCCCTCCATAATAAACCGGAGCAACTGTTCCGGCAGACGGAACTTATCTTCCGGTTGAATTGCCGAAACAGAGAGACAAGCAAAGAGAAGCAGCAATAAATGAATCGTTTTTTTCATTATTTTCCCTTTTATACAAATAATGTATAAATCAGTCCTGCTACGAAGACTACAATACCAACTAGAATAATCATAGTTTTTTCTAATTTAGTTTATTAAAATATTATTGATTTAACGCTCCGGTATTTACCACCGGTCGCGCGGCCTCATCGGCGCAAAGTACAACCAACAAGTTGCTTACCATCGCTGCTTTTTTATCTTGGTCCAGTTCCACAATCTTCTCTTCAGATAACTTATGTAAAGCCATTTTCACCATAGAAACAGCGCCTTCCACAATTTTTTCACGAGCTGCAATAATAGCGGATGCTTGTTGGCGACGAAGCATTACAGCCGCAATTTCGGGAGCATAAGCTAAATAATTAATCCGGGCTTCAACTATTTCTATCCCAGCCATGGCAAGGCGTTCATTTAACTCTTGTTCTAGCCGATTATTAATTTCTGCTCCGCCGGAACGTAAAGTCAATCCATCGGAATCACTTTCATTATCATCGTAAGCATACTGACCGGCTACCTGACGAAGGGCGGCATCACTTTGAATTTTTACAAAGTTTTCGAATGCAGTCATGCGGCCTGCCACAGATTGTCCCACATTTACTGAATTAGCAGGCGTTCCTGTATCAGCCATTGTCTGTGAATCAATTTCGAACATAGCCTTATATGTGTCTTTAAGTTTCCACACTAAAACCAAACCGATCATCACCGGATTACCCGTTTTATCGTTTACTTTAATCGGTGGCATATCTAAATTCCTGGCCCGAAGCGAAAGCTTTTTCTTATCCAAGAAAGGATTTACCCAAAAAAAGCCTGTCTCTTTAAAAGTTCCTTTGTATTTCCCAAAAAATACCATGGCACGAGCCTGATTGGGTTCTAATTGCATAAATCCCCCTAACACAAAAAGAAAGAGGATAACTCCTACTATACCAAATACTATTCCGATCGCCCCCCAACTATCATAAGAAAAAAACAACACTACACTGATGGCTATCAAAAATAGATTGAAAAAAAGCATTAAGAAACCGTTCGCCTTAAAGCCTTTAAAATCAAATTCTTTATCACCCATAATCGTTTTATTATTTACTATTGTTGTTATCCGGCAAATATATTGAAATATTTTTATATTATACAAATATTATAGAATATTTATATAGGAGTTTAACACCTTTTTTATAATCTGCTAAAGCGTTTATCCAGCATATATTCTCTAATAGCATTACACCTACAAATAATTAGGAGTAGACCTTATATATAAAAAGAGTAGACTTTAATAAATTAAAGTCTACTCTTTTTAATAAAAGATATAAGAAAAAAGTATTTATATGTTATGAAGAGAGGATTACCTCAACAAAACCTTTTCAGATATTAAAACTTAAAAGTAAGGCCTATCTTCCCACCGGAAAATTCATTTCCACCACCGAATTCAAGATTAATACCTATATTATCGTTAAAATAATAACGACCACCTACTTGTGCACCAAGTCCTAGTCCGGATGTATGGTCACCATGATATCCGTCCGGCCAGTTCCATGAATAAAAGCCTACATTTAAACCAGCATACAAATCCCAATTTCTGGGAATACGCAAGATACTATTGAAATGATAATTGACGTTCCCTGAGAGCCCCCAAATATCACTATGATAATCATTATAATCATTATCATCATACCCGCGATAAGAAAATTCTCCACCAAGAGTTACATCACGACTAACAGCATGGTCAAGTCCAATATACACAGGAACGCCATAGTCTGAGAATCCAAAACCAAGATTTAATTGAGTTCTTCCAGCGGGAAGAGCACTCTGGGCATAAACTATTGTTACCAATAATGTAAGCACTATAGATAAAATCATTTTTTTCATTTTTCCTTAAATTATTAGTATTAAAGATAAAACAACGCTTTGATACAATTGTTCTGAGTTAAGAGTTAATATATTATTTCTTTAATAAGAGGCGGGGAAAATAAGGCAGAATATTCCCTTCGTTTTAAGATAGAATTTAAGTCAATCGTTTTTTTGTATTTTCGTAATATATCTTATCTTTGTGATTTACTAAACCCAAGAACGTGAAATTTACCATAGACACGGACAACAAAGAGTTCCAAGACGCACTGAACTTAATACAATATACTCGACAATCGGTCTTCCTCACAGGGAAGGCAGGCACAGGAAAGTCTACGTTCCTGAAATATATTTGTGAAAATACCAAGAAAAAGCATGTGGTATTGGCTCCAACAGGCATTGCTGCGATTAATGCCGGAGGAAGTACGCTTCACAGTTTTTTCAAATTACCCTTTTATCCTTTATTGCCAGACGACCCCCATTTTAGTCTACAAGGTGGGCGCATTCACGATTTCCTGAAATATCGCTCGGCCCACCGCAAATTAATTAAAGAAATAGAACTAGTCATTATTGATGAGATATCCATGGTGCGGGCAGATATTATCGACTTTGTGGATCGGGTGCTGAGAATTTACTCTAACAACATGAGGGAGCCGTTCGGTGGCAAGCAAATACTGCTGGTAGGTGACGTTTTTCAGTTAGAACCAGTTATAAAGAGTTACGAACGAGAGATTCTAAACCGTTTTTATCCTTCACCTTATTTTTTCTCAGCAAAAGTATTTAGTGAAATAGACCTTGTTTCTGTAGAATTGCGCAAGGTATACCGCCAGACAGATAAAGTATTTGTCAGTGTGCTGGATCATATCCGCACCAATACAGCCGGAGCTTCGGATTTACAGCTACTCAATACTCGCTACAACTCCCATATAGAGGAATCTGAACAAGATATGTACATCACTCTTGCCACGCGGCGAGACAATGTGGACTTTATCAATGAAAAAAAATTAGCTGAACTTCCGGGTGATCCTATTATTTTTAAAGGTGAAATCAGCGGTGAATTCCCTGAAAGCAGCCTGCCCACACAGAAAGATCTGGAACTTAAAGTCGGGGCACAGGTTATATTCATTAAAAATGATTACGAACGTCGTTGGGTAAACGGCACCATTGGGGTCATTTCCGCCATTGATGAAGAAGGAACCATCTATGTACTAACAGACAATGGACGAGAATGTGATGTAAATAAAGACTCGTGGCGCAATATTCGCTATATATATAATGAGAAAGAAAAGAAAATAGAGGAAGAGGAACTGGGAGTATTTCAGCAATATCCTATTCGATTAGCATGGGCCATCACTGTGCACAAAAGTCAAGGACTGACTTTTAGCAGGGTGGTAGTAGACTTCAGCGGAGGTGTGTTTGCTGGTGGACAGGCATACGTTGCCTTAAGCCGATGCACTTCTTTAGAAGGGATACAGTTAAAAAAACAAATTTCCCGGGGAGATATTTTTGTCCGGCAGGAGATTGTAGACTTTGCCGCCCGTTTTAATAACCAACTGGCCATTGATAAAGCCTTGAAACAAGCACAGGCTGACATTCAGTATGTGGAGGCTGTCAAGCAGTTTGACAAGGGTAACTTTGATGAGTTCATCGAGCAATTCTTTTTAGCAATCCACTCCCGATATGACATTGAAAAACCTACGATCAAAAGATTTATGCGCAAAAAGCTAAGCATCATAAACAAATTGAAGGAGGAAAACGTTGCTATTAAGAGAAAATTTGAATTACAGCGGGAAAATCTAAAGAAATATGCAAAAGAATATTACTTCATGGGCAACGAGTGTATCACTCATGCACATGATCTGCGTGCAGCCTTGGCTAATTATGACAAAGCATTGGAACTGGATCCTAAGATGGTAGATGCTTGGGTAAGAAAAGGATTGACACTCTTTGAAGATAAAAAGATACCGGAAGCGGAAGGCTGCCTAAATGAAGCTGTGAGACTAAGTCCAAGAGCTTTTAAGCCTCGCTATAATCGTGGAAAAATGCACTTGGAACTTAACCATATAGAAGAGGGAATTACTGATTTGGAAAAAGCAAGTGAAATAAAACCCAACCACGAAAAATCACATGAACTGCTGGGAGATGCCTATGCTCGACTGGGAGAAGAAGAAAAAGCAGCCATTCACTGGCGCATCGCTGAAGAATTAAAAAAACAAAAGAATAATCGAAGTAATTAAAAACGCACACACTATGAATCAAAAAGTGAAGAAAAATTTAAAAATAACAGGTATTGCATTTGCGTGTCTTCTTATATTGATGATGATACTTCCTTATGCTTTTAGCGGAAAGATGAAGACCGTTGTTTTAACTGAAGGAAATAAAATGCTGAATGCAAAGTTCGACTTTAGAAGCTTGAACATTAATTTTTTCAAAAACTTTCCAAAAGCCTCTATAACGCTCAGTGATTTTTATATTAAAGGAAGCAACGAATTTGCCAACGATACTTTAGTGAAGGCTGGCGAAGCTACAGTTGCCATTAATCTATTCTCTTTATTTGGAAATAGTGGCTACGATATTTCCAAAATTAGTTTAGAAGATGCGTATGTACATGCCATTGTACTCGAGAATGGGAAAGTAAACTGGGATATAGTAAAAACAGATACTTCGGCTGTTTCAGAGAAAAGTGAGAAGTCAGAACCGTTCAAACTAAAAATTAAAAAGCTGACGGTGGACAATCTAAATATTATCTATGAAGATCGTCAGCAAAAGATGTTTGCCTCTGTGAATGATTTGTCCGCCAGATGCACAGGCGACCTCACTTCCGACCACACTACTCTAAAGATGGAAGCACAGACTAAGATGGTAACATTTAAGATGAATGGCATCCCTTACTTATCTAAAGCAACGGCTTCGGTTAAAATGGATCTGGATGCCGATTTAGTACACAACAAGTATACTTTCAAGGATAATGAAATTGAGTTAAATGCTATCAAGACAAACATTGATGGATGGGTGGCAGTAGTAGGAAATGGAATGGATATGGATTTGAAGCTCAATACAAAAAAGATCGGATTTAAAGAGATCCTTTCTCTTATACCAGCCATTTATGCTAAAGATTTTGAACATATTCAAACCACCGGAAGTGTTTCCCTCTCAGCTAATGCCAAAGGTATTATGCAAGGCGATACATTGCCCGCTTTCAATGCGAGCATGAAAGTAAGAAACGCTACATTCAAGTACCCTTCTCTCCCAGCGGGTGTAGATCAGATAAATATCAATGCAAATGTAACTAATCCCGGAGGAAGTGCAGATTTAACAGTGATAAACATCAATCCTTTCAGTTTCCGCATGGCTGGTAATACGTTTAGTGCAACAGCTACGGTAAAGACTCCGGTAAGTGATCCGGATGTAAAAGCCAGTGCAAAAGGGACGCTTAATTTAGGGATGATCAAACAGGTTTATCCATTGGAAGAAGGGATGCAACTTAACGGAATTATCTTTGCTGATGCAAATATGGCAGGACGTATGTCTTACATTGAAAAAGAACAGAATGAAAAGTTCAACGCCGGAGGATCACTGAAACTCACTGGAATGAAACTAAAGATGAAAGATATGCCCGATGTGGACATCCAGAAATCCACTTTTACTTTTTCTCCGAAATATCTTCTCTTAAGCGAGACTACCGTAAAGATTGGCAAAAACGATCTTACCGCCGACTGCAAATTAGAAAATTATATGGGATATCTATTAAGCAACAAAACAATTAAGGGGTCACTGAATATAAAGTCTAATTACTTTAATTTAAATGACTTCATGGGAAATTCTACCACAACACCAGAGGCAACTTCAAAAGCAACCGCACCAGCAGCAAAAACTTCCAGCTCGGCTGTTGAGATACCAAAGAATATTGATTTAAATATAGCTGCCAACATGAAGAAGGTACTCTTTGACAAGATGACATTCAATGATATGAATGGGCTAATCCTGGTAAAAGACGGGAAAGTGGACATGAAAAATCTTTCGATGAATACGATGGGTGGCTCAGTGATAATGAACGGCTCTTATTCCACAGCTGCAAGTGTAAAGAGTCCAGACCTGAACGCCGGATTTAAAATGAATAACTTATCCTTTAGCCAAGCTTTCAAAGAATTGGATATGGTGCAAAAGATGGCACCTATTTTCGAAAATATAAAAGGGAATTTCTCCGGGAACATGAGTATAGCCACAAAATTGGATAGTGAAATGTCACCTGTGCTGAATTCCATGCAAGGTACCGGCAGCATTTCTACTAAAGATATCAGTCTTAGTGGTGTAAAGGTCATTGATAAAATTGCAACCGCTATTAAAAATGATCGTCTAAAAGAGATGAAAGTAAAAGATTTAAAGGTAGATTTTACCATTAAAGATGGGCGGGTGGCCACTAAACCATTTGATATTAAGTTTGGCGAAACAGTGCTCAATCTTTCAGGAAGCACAGGATTAGATCAGACTATAGACTATTCCGGCAAAGTAAAATTACCTACTTCTACCGGAGCCATAGCAAAACTCAGCACACTTGATCTTAAAATAGGTGGCACATTCACTTCGCCCAAAGTTTCTATTGATACTAAAAGTATGGCAGGCCAAGCAATCAATGCGGTAAAAGGAAAAGCACTGAACGAACTGGGAAAGAAACTAGGCATAGATTTGAGTGATGCTCAGAAACAAAAAGAAGCTTTGGTGGCGAACGCAAAGAAAGCCGGAGAGAAGGCAGTAGCAGAAGCACAAAAACAAGCGGACGACTTAGTGGATAAAGTTGGAAGTAATGTTCTGAAAAAACTGGCTGCACAGAAAGCAGGAGAGTCTTTAGTAAAAGGAGCTCAAAAGCAAGCAGACAATTTAGTGAAAGAGGCTGAAAAAGAGGGCGATAAATTAATAGAAAAAGCGAAAAGCAAGCAACAATAATTGATAATAGAATGCTAATTAAACTATACAATAATAATAATAATCCAAAAGATATTGACCAGATAGTCCAGATTCTCCGAGATGGAGGAGTCATTATTTATCCCACGGATACAATGTATGCCATTGGTTGCCATGCATTACAAGTTCGTTCTGTGGAGACTATTTGCCGTATAAAGGATATTGATCCTAAAAAAAAGAGTCTTTCCATCATTTGTTATGATCTAAGTAATATTAGTGAATATGCAAAAGTAGACAATGCAACTTTCAAATTAATGAAGCGGAATCTACCAGGAGCTTTTACTTTTATTCTAACATCAGGAAATAAACTACCAAAGATTTTCAAGAATCGTAAGGAAGTTGGTATTCGTGTACCGGATAATCCCATTATACGGGAAATATGTAGAGAACTTGATGCACCAATTTTGACTACAACTATTCCGTGGAATAATCAGGATGTGATAGAATATCTTACGAACCCCGAACTAATTAATGAAAAATTTGGCAATGAAGTGGATCTAGTCATCGACGGAGGAATTGGAGGTATCGAACCGTCTACTATTGTAGACTGTACTTCTGGTAGTGCGAAAATTATTCGCCAAGGAAAAGGAATACTGGAAAATGCTTAATTGACTTTATAAAATAAATCCTCGTTATATTGGCTACTTACAGACGCAATATAATGAGGATTCTTTTTCTATTTATTCTATATCCTGCTTATGTTTATTTCAACAAAGAATCAGGATTCAGATGATCTGCCTCAATATCTTTAAAATAACGGTAAGTTCCCACTTTAAGTTCATCAGCAGCAGCATCGTCACAAACAATAATTCCTTTTTCATGAAGTTGAAGCGCACTGATAGTCCACATCTGTGTAATTGCTCCTTCAACAGCATGGTGTAGCGCACGAGCTTTGCTATGACCATTAACAATGATCAATACTTCCTTCGCAGATAGAACGGTACCCACTCCCACTGTTAAAGAGGTTTTTGGAACTTTATTCACATCATTATCAAAGAAACGGGAATTAGCTATAATCGTATCTGTAGTCAAGGTCTTTACTCTGGTACGTGAAGTCAGAGACGATCCCGGTTCATTAAAAGCAATATGCCCATCAGGACCAATTCCACCAAGGAAGAGGTCAATTCCACCTTGTTCCAATATCTTTGCTTCATAACGGGCACATTCTACTTCCAAATCTTCAGCGTTACCATTCAGAATATTTACATTCCCCGAAGATATGTCTATATGGTGAAAAAAGTTATTCCACATAAAAGAGTAATAACTTTCAGGATGATCCTGAGGAAGTCCCACATATTCATCCATATTAAAAGTAACTACATGTTTAAACGATACAATTCCTTTTTTATTTAAATCGATTAATGCTTTGTACATTCCCAAAGGAGAAGATCCGGTGGGTAAACCTAGTACAAAAGGTTTTGCAGCTGTAGGGTGAGCATCCTTAATTTTTGCTGCGACATAATTTGCAGCCCATAAAGAAATTTTCTGATAGTCTGGTTGAATAATTAGTCTCATAGGTGAGGTTGTTTTAGGTTATAATTCATTTAAAGGCCTTTGACTCTGTCTTTTTTAAAGCGTTCCGCCATAGCCTTTGCTAAGTTTTCACATTCCGTATAAGTAATATCCTTCATACCCAGTTTCATTTCCACCGGGTCTCCAATCAGTTCAAATTTGCTCCTCCCAGCAAATTCGGCTATTTTCCTCACTGCTGCACCAGCCCATGCATAAGAGCCGAAGTAGCTAAAATAGCGACCTTTCATATCTCTTACATCTATTTTAGAGAGGAGCGATTCTATTTCAGGAAAAAGTTGATTACTGTATGTAGGGCTTCCTATAATCAATCCTTTATATTTAAATATATCCGACAGAATATAAGAAGAATTTGTTTTAGATACATTGTATATCACAATATTTCGAATACCACATGCCGAAAGTTCAGACGCAATGGTTTCTGCCATTTGTTCTGTATTTCCATACATACTTCCGTAAGCAATCACCACTCCTTCATCAGCATCATATCGACTTAATTTATCATATATTCCAATCACTTTATCCACATGCTCCATCCATACCGGACCATGAGTAGAGCAGATAGCTGAAATCTTTAATCCAGCCAGTTTTTGAAGTGCTTTTTGCACTGCCGATCCATATTTGCCTACAATATTAGAATAATAGCGCACCATATCATCCCAAAACTTATCTACATTCATATAGGAATCAATAAAACCTCCATCCAGTGCGCCAAAAGCACCAAAGCCATCTCCGGAAAAGAGCAGTCCGTCCGTCTCATCATAAGTCATCATCGTTTCGGGCCAATGAACCATGGGAGTCAGATAAAACCTCAACTTGTGATGTCCTAGCGCGAGGTAATCTCCGTCTTTAATTACATATTTTTCTCCAGTTACACCATAAAAGCCTTCAATCATTCCGAATGTGAGTTTGTTACCTACAATGATCAAATCAGGATAGTGTTCTTTTATCAAACGAATAGAACCAGAGTGATCTGGTTCCATATGATTAATAATCAAATAATTGATAGGGCGGTCACCTATTACATTTTTTATTTTTTGCAAAAAAAGTTCAAAATAACACACGTCTACCGTATCTACCAATGCCACCATATCGTCGTCTATTAAATACGAGTTATAGGATATCCCATTAGGTAACGGCCACATAGCCTCAAACAAAGGTTTACTTCTGTCATTCACTCCTACATAGTGTGCTTTTCCTTTAATTGTTATCTTCTGTTGCATTTTTGTATTATCTAAATTGTGCAACAAAAATAGTCTTTTTATCTTAATATTTATCACCATTTTCCAGTAAACCGGAATTTAAAAATATTTTTTATGAAAATTTCTTTTAAAATTAAGGATCTTATCCGTACGTTTTCATATCCCTAAAAGCCATTACAAGAAGAAATATGAAAATAATAATAATAATAACAAGTGCCACAATAGACAAAATCTGATTCATTCGTTCGTAAGCGGGGTTAATAAATCCACCTGCTTTCCTTTTTTTTATAAACATATTAGTTAATTTTTATCTGCTATCATCTGTTTTTTATATATCTCACGAAGAACTTATTATCAGAACCACTAAGAATAGCTGAAATAACCTGTTCTTGAGTAAAATACAAAATATATCCGTCTATCCCGCGGGCCGATGAAGACCAATAAATTCCGCAGGGAAAAGAGTCACAAATCTGCTCATCACTATTTTTATACTCACCTATCGGATTCCGGAGCTCAAAGCCATCACTAAAAGTAAAAACACCTTGCTGTGTCTGTTCGTCAAAACGAAAGTCTGTTTCCAGGCAAAGCAGACGGTATTCCCTACGGGTAGGAAGCCGGTATCCCTGAGGGCAGGCATTCACAGCTTCGTACATAGAATAATTTCCGTCCAGAAGAATACTGTCTTTCCATATATTCCTGTTCAATGTCCATTTCTCATAACGATAAATAAGAAAATAAACCACTGAAAAAATCACAACTGCAATCAATAATCCTGTAAACATGTTCGTTTTGTTTTTAGATACCTACTGCCATTTTATCACTCATTTTCCTCTCTTGCCCGTTTGTCAACTTGCTCAGTGCATTCAGCACCGAATCCCTGATCTCTTCCAAGGAAGAGAACGAAGCTTTTGCCAGCCGCTCTTTACCTTCATAAACAATGGATAGGGATATTTCACCGCTGGAAGACTGACTGTTACAGGTATTCAACGCCACGTGAGAACTCAGTGGACAGGACAGTTCCAGCAAAGAAGCCAGTTTTTTCAACTGATTGTTGTGACGTCTCAGCCCTGTACGGTATTGATCATATAGATCTATGTTTACCGGACGAAGTACAGGAAAAACATATTCTCCTTCACTGTCATATTTATTAATTAATTCATGTAAAAGAGGAGTCATCTTTACGCTGGTCAGCTGCTTGTTACGGCTGCGGCGATACCAGATCACATCTTCGTGAATATCTTCTTTTTTTAGATACGCCATATCCATAAAAGACATTCCGTGAGTATAGTAACTGAACAGGAAAAGATCTCGTGCAAAAGACAATGCCTGATCATCAGACAGGTTTGCCTCTGTTATTTTTCGGACAGACTGTTGATCTAGCACATGCTTCACTGCAGGAACCGGAAAAAACCGCTGATGAAGAAAAGGATTACGAATATTCTGGCAAATACCTTCTTTCTCGGCACGATTATAAATACTTCGCAAAATGCGCAGATAAGAAAATACTGAATTATCCTGCAAACCGGATTTCAGAAGATGTTCCCGGAAACTTTCCAGCCATTCTATATCTATGTCAGCAAAAGTAAGATCATGGTTCTGACCCTGAAAAAGAAGAATTTTGTTGAGTGTACTCTGATAAAGATCCGCCGTACTTCCTTTTCCTTGCTCACGGAATTTTACCAAAAGTTTTTCGGCATAAGTTTTGAAAACCCCGTTCCCATAATCCGGACGGTAAAGTCGGGCAATATCCAAAACAGTGAACTCCTTTCTCTGCTTTTCCAGATGATTGATAATCCGCCAAAGCTCTTTCGTTTCTGAAAACAGATACTGATTGATCTCTTCCGCCGGATTGTTCTTTCGTCCTCCACGGATAACCGCCTTACCCAACTTTTCATCGAAATCCTCTATGGAAAGATGATAAGGTGTACTTACATTTTTCTTCTTCCGCTGATGAATTAATTGTATCACCAGCGGATAGGTACCATTTTGAGTGGAGCGGTACTTATTCAAATGAACTTTTACTGATGTCATATTTTATATTTTTAATTAATAGAATAACTATACTCTTAAGCTCTGATACAAATAGTGGTCAAGGTTTGTATCCCTCCTTTTTCCACACATAAAATCAGAGTGATCTTATCACCGGTTTCCGTCCAAAAATAAACAGGATAAACGGGAGCCAGTAACAGAGTGTCAGGGGTTTTAAAATATCCGCCAAAAACCATGCAGCAATCTACGATCTCATTGTAATCGGTTTCCGCATAAACTACCCTGTCGTAACTAAGGTCACGCAATTCATCATCTTTCTTGAAATATCTACAAATATGATTGGTGAAACGAACCATCGTATCCCCATCCATTCGCCACAAAGAACCCTCTTTGTGCAAGTATAGCGGTGCAAATTTTTCCATACTCCTCATGCTGATGCTTATTCAATCTATATTTATTTTCTCTTATTAAGATATAACAAGTTCGTGTTATGCCAGATTACAATTTTCATTTTGGAAAGATTAAACTATTCCAAGGAGAAAGTGTAGAAGCTAAGCCCTGTATAGCTACATTCTTCAACAGTTTTATGCGGATATAAATGCAATGGTAATATCCATTATCAGTCATGGCGCTTCCCTGAAATGCCGGTGTTCCCTGAAAACTAATTATCGGGGTAACCTGCTGGGCAGCAGCATACACTGAAAGGCAACTTATCATCAAAAAAACTATCAAAAATTTCTTCATTCGATACTTATTTCTTTACAATTAAAATCTATAAAAACATCAATATATACGTATCTTATCTAGTAAGTGAATCGATGTAGAGCAACGTAATTATTAATACACTGATAACATGTATGTTACATGTTCGTTATTAAAATAAATGTTTCTGTACTGGTGTATATATCGAAAAATAGAAGGAATATAAATAGTAATATACTGAT
>JAATGU010000121.1 GCA_015654535.1 Bacteroidales bacterium | reverse complement strand
TAAAAAAGAAAGACTGATGATTAGGTCTGATGACAATCAAATAAATAGATTAGTTCGTTAATTATAAAAATAAAGATATGGCTGTATTATTTAGTTCTTCTCAAACTAACAGGCTGAATTCGGCTACCATAGGTTTAACTCCTTTACATATAGGAGCATTGACCGCTTTGCTCTTTTTTTCTTCCTGTGGTTCATCGACAAAAATGACTCAGCAGTCAAAAGACGTACCTATAGCGACAGTGGTAAATCAACTGTCTCCCGAATTACAGAGAAAATACGATTATTATTTTCTGGAAGCCACTCGACAAAAATCCAAAGGAGAGTTTGATGTGGCTTTTGAACTTTATCAGCATTGTTTGTCCATTGATCCAAATGCAGCCTCTTCCTTGTCTGAAATTTCTCAATTCTATTTCTTTTTGAAGTTACCGCAAAAAGGAATAGCCTGCATGGAGAAAGCAGTAGAGAACGACCCCGATAATTACTGGTACAATCAGACTTTGGCGTCTGTTTATCAACAAAATGGAGATACAGTAAAGGCTATTAATGTTTTTGAAAAGATGTCCGTTCAGTTTTTTGACCGTCAGGAACCACTCATGGCGTTGATCGATCTGTACAACCAATCAAAAGACTACGCCAAGGTGATTAGTACTCTTGATCGTCTTGAACAGAAAAACGGAAAAACAGAACAAATAAGTCTGGAAAAGTTTCGCATGTATATATTGATGGAAAATAATAAAAAAGCCTTTAGCGAAATAGAAAGTTTGGCTAATGAATATCCAAATGATATGCGTTATCTGTGTATTTTGGGAGATGTCTATTTAAATAATGGAAAACCTCAGGATGCTTATACTACTTATCAGAAAGTACTGACTATTGAGCCGGGGAACCCACAAGCTCTAGTGTCTATGGCAAATTATTATGACCAGATGGGGCAGACGGAAAAATATGAGCAGCAGATTGACTCGGTATTGCTCAATAAGCGAGTAGAAAGCGATGTAAAGGCGGACATCATGCGTCAAATGATTGTTCAATCTCAGCAAACGGGTAAAGATAGTACCCGGATTATCCCTCTCTTTCAAAAAATAATGAAAGAAGAACAAGAGGATGCCCAAATACCGATGTTGTATGTTCAGTATCTCTTAGCAAAAGGAATGGAGAAAGAATCAATCCCCGTATTAAATAAAGTGATTGAACTTGATCCCGAAAACACTCCAGCCCGTTTGCAATTGCTGAGCTATGCAATTAAAAAGAATGATTTTCAAGAGGCAATAAAGATTTGTGAACCGGCTATTGAGTCTACTCCCCAAGTGCTGGAATTTTACTATTATCTGGGGCTTGCTTACTATCAGGCCCAGCGTGTTGACGATGCCATGTCTGTTTACCAGAAAGGAATTGCCCAGGTGACAGATAAAAGTGATAAAAAGATTGTTTCCGACTTTTATAGCATGATGGGAGATATTTATCATACCAAAGAAAAACAAGCTTTGGCTTATGCTTCTTATGATTCTGCATTGGTTTATAACCCTGACAATTTAGGTGCACTCAATAATTACGCATACTATCTTTCTATGGAAAAGAGAGAGTTGGATAAAGCGGAGGAGATGAGCTATAAAACTGTAAAAGCTGAGCCTAACAACAATACTTATCTGGATACATATGCATGGATTCTTTTTGTAAAAGGAAAATTTACTGAAGCGAAAATCTATATGGATGATGCCATGAAGAATGGCGGTGATAAGATTGATGTAGAAACAGAACACTGTGGGGATATTTATTATATGAACGGTAAAAAAGAAGAGGCCCTTAAATACTGGATTATGTCTCGTGGATTGGGCAACAAGTCCGAAATATTAAAAAAGAAGATAGAACAAAAGAAATATATTGCAGAATGAGAAAGAATGTTGTTGCGAAGAGTCGTTGTAAGAATGTATCAATACTAGGCTTTATTTTTTTAGTATTGCTTCTGTCTGCTTGTAAATCAGGACGGAATTTAAGTAAACCAGCTGTTGTACAAGCAACCGAGGGATTAAATTATTTGGAAACGGTGGTTAAGAATACCCCTGCGATAACAACCTTTTCTTCAAAGATGAAGTTAACAATTACTTCCAAAGGAAAGGACTTTTCAGTCAATGGTACACTTCGAATGAAGAAAGATGAGGTTATACAGTTGTCAATTGTTCCTTTTCTGGGAATTGAAGCGGGAAGATTGGAAATTACTCCTGCCAAAGTATTAATTATCGATCGAATTAATAAGCAATATGTAGACGAATCTATTTCAGAATTAACAGCAATGTCTAATACGGATATAGACTTTTATACTTTGCAGGCCCTATTTACCAATGCACTTTTTTTGCCTGGTAATAAAGAACTGAGCAATATGTTACTATCCGAATTTACCGTTCATTCCGGAGTCGATAATCAAACGATGGAAATAAAGAAAAAAGAGAAAAACCTTTTGTATAGTTTCATCACAGCTCCCAATACAGGACAATTATTGGAAAGCTCCATTTCAACTATTTCAGCCACTCCTTATCAGTTAAACTGGAAATATACTGATTTCGAGTTATTCGGAATGCAAAACTTTCCATCCAAAATGAATATTTCTTTTGAAGGAGGGAAGAAACCTTTTTCAGCTGAAATAGATCTTTCCAAATTGACTGACAATAGCGATTGGGCATTCCCAACAGAAGTGTCGGCAAAATATAAAAAGATGGAATTAAACGAATTATTAAAAGTGATATTAGGATTATGAAACGTTTCTTATTCTTATTGACAAGCGTCCTGATCGTCCTGAGTCTTTCTGCTCAATCAAATAGAAAGATTAAAGAATTGGAACAGAAGCGTGGGATGCTTCAAAAAGAAATATCTAAAAAAGAGTCTCTCCTCAAAACAACAAAGAAAGATGTGGGAAGTCAGCTAAATAGTCTGAATACACTTACCGGTCAGATTGAAGAAAGAAAAAAATATATTGTGGTTATTGGCAATGATGTGCAATCTATAGATATGGAAGCAACTTCTCTTTTTCAGCAGCTACGGATTTTGCAACGAGATTTGCTTGATAAAAAGAAGAAATATGCTTCTTCTGTACAATATTTATATAAGAATAAGTCGGTAGAAAAAAAGATTCTGTTTATTTTATCAGCTAATTCTTTTAGCCAGACTTTCCGTCGTCTTCGTTATGTTAGAGAATATGCTACTTATCAGCGTATGCAGGGAGAGGAAATCATTAAAAGGCAGGCTCAGATAGGTAGAAAGAAAACAGAATTGGATGAAGTAAAGACGGCTAAAGAAGAGTTACTTGCTCAGCGGGAAAAAGAAAAACAAAAACTGGAATCACAAGAGCAGCAAAAGAAAATGCTGGTTGTTAATCTGCAAAAAAAGCAAAAAGGACTACAATCTGAAATAACTAAGCATAGAAGAGAATCCAATCGGCTGAATTCACAAATAGATCGTTTAATTTCCATTGAAATAGAGAAAGCCCGTAAGCGTGCCAAAGAAGAAGCGCGTCGTGAAGCTGCTGCTGTGGAAGCTGCCCGTCGTAGATCTGTTGCCGCTGAAGCTGCTACGGCAGCTCGGCACAAAGCAGAAGGAAAAACCGAGGTGAAAGGAAAAGAAGAGAAAGCATTATCGACCTCTCCATCAGTCAAAAAGAAAAACAGAGTGACTCCCGCTCCGGTTTATTCCATGGATAAATCAGATAGGCAATTATCTGGAAACTTTGAGCGTAATAGAGGACTGTTGCCATCTCCTATCACCGGACCGTCTATTGTAGTCAGCCATTATGGAGAATATGCAGTAAATGGCTTAAAGAATGTCAAGTTAGACAATAAAGGAATTGATATACAAGGTCATCCAGGGGCACAGGCCCGGGCTATCTTTGATGGAGAAGTAGCAGTCGTTTTTGAAGTAAATGGACTAGTGAATATTATCATTCGCCATGGAAGTTATATTTCTGTCTATTGTAACCTCTCTTCGGCTTCTGTAAGTAAGGGAGCAAAAGTACGAACCAGACAGTCAATCGGAAGAGTATACTCTGATCCTTCTGATGGCAATCGTACCATATTGCATTTCCAGTTGCGTAAAGAAACATCAAAACTGAATCCAGAGGCATGGATTAACAGATAAAAGTAAGTGAAATTGATTTTATGTTTGTAATCTGAATGGTGACAGCTCATCAAGTAAATAAGAATTTTATATCCAACGTTATAAATTTGTTGGTGGGTATTTTTGTAGGCCTTTTCTATACTCCATATTTAATTCGATGCTTAGGTATAGCTGCATACGGGGTGGTCCCTTTAGCTTTTATTGTAAATCAATATATAAGCGTTGTTACTACTTCGTTGACTGGTTCATTAACGCGCTTTTATTCAGTTAGTCTCCAGCAAGGTAAATTCAAAGAAGCCTCAAAATATCTGAGTAGTAGTTTTTTGATAATAACTTTAATCGGATGCTTTCTATTTCCTTTTTCCGTCTGGTTTGTTAGCCATATAGATCGTGTGTTCAATATTCCAGCTGACTTACTTACTTCAACAAAGTGGTTGTTTGCATTTACACTTGCCAGTTTTGTATTATCTCTGTACTCAAGTTTATTGAATATTACTTTATATGCATTGAATAGAATTGACTTAATGAATGTTATAAAGATAGTCCGTTCAGCAATTAAAGTCGTTTTTACAGTTTGTTTTTTTGAATTGATCAATAAAGATGTAATTTTTATTGGCTTTGTAATTTTTCTTATTGAGCTAGTGATACTCATTATGAGTTATTTTATGTATCGCCATACGGTGAATAATAAGATAACCGTTTCTGCAAAATACTTTGATAAAAGAGCTCTGATTGCTGTTCTTTCTATGACTGTCTTTGTTATTATTCAACAAATAGGTGATACCGGTCTGTATAGAATTGATAATATCATGGTCAATCGATTCTGGTCCGTTCGCGAATCAGGTATATTGGGCGCAATCTCTGATTTTGGAACGTATGTAATGACTGCAATAGGAGTTATTTCCTCGTTATTTGGACCTCTTATTTTAATTGCCTATTCTAAAGGAGAACATGAGAATGTAAAGAAGATGGCTATTGATTGTTCTTTATATGTAGGTCTGTCAGCCGCATTATTTATAGGGGTTATAATCGGTTTTTCCAAACCTATTATAATTCTTTGGATTGGTCCTGATTTTGCAGCCTATGTTCCATGGATGGTGTTAAAGCTTTATGTTATTCCTTTCTATGCGGCCGCAGGTATATTTGCATTTGTGTATAGGGCATGGAATTATATGAAAATCCCGGCATTTATAACTTTGGTAATAGGTGCCATTAATTTGCTCGTTTCGATTTTAATTTGTAAGCTCTCTAACGGAGACGAAAAGTATATTATTTATATGTTGCTTACTTCTTCTGTTTTTGTCATTATGCAAAGTTATGTACTTTGTTCTTTTTGTTTTTCCAGATTATATAATTTTTCAGAAAAGCGTGTTTTGCTTGTGAACTTCTTTAAAATTCTAGCAATACTTCTATTGTCTATTTTGATCGCTTTAGCATATGGTGAATTAGTACCTGTTAATAAACTCTTTCAACTTTGTATCGCAGCTGTTTCGGTAATTATTATTGCTTTTATTTTATC